>CBFHAF010000149.1:0-8520 GCA_965653435.1 uncultured Chitinophaga sp. | reverse complement strand
CTTTTTCCCGATCGCGTATAATATTTTCCCGATCCGAGTTGACCGGCCGCTTTTCCTTTCGGACTTTTGCAGTGAAAGTTTAAACGGCCAATGAAGAAAATCGTAGGGAAAGTGCATCTATGGCTCGGGCTGACGTCCGGGCTGGTGGTATTTATCATCAGCGTGACCGGCTGCCTGCTGGCTTTTGAGTGGGAAATAAGGAGCCTTTTCAGCCGTGATTACTTTCATATCACCCCGCAGGCCAACGTGCAACCCCTGCCGCCTACCACGCTCCGGCAGATCGCCGAAAAACAATTCCCCGGCATTGCCGCCAACGGCATCAACTACGGCGGGGATAACTACAGCACCGTGGTGCAGTTCTACGGCGGAGAGCCCGAATATTATTACCAGGTGTTCCTGAACCCGTACACCGGCGAAGTGCTGAAGGTATGGGATGCGAAGGAGGACTTTTTCCGCATCATCCTGGAAGGCCATTTCTATCTCTGGCTGCCGCATCATATCGGCCAGCCCATCGTAGCGTACGCCACCCTCATTTTTTTCGTCATGCTGGTAACCGGGCTGGTGCTCTGGTGGCCAAGGAACAAAGCCGCGCGCAAGCAGCGTTTTTCCGTCAAATGGGATGCAAAGTGGCGCCGCCTCAATTACGACCTGCATAACGTGCTGGGCTTCTATGCCATGATAGTGGCGCTGATGCTCGTCATAACCGGTCTGGTATGGGGTTTTGAGTGGTGGAGCAATTCACTTTATTATGTGACCACCGGCGGCAAATCGCTGAGCGATGCGGTATACCCGGTATCCGATACTACCGTGCAACAGCGGCCTTATACGCTGCAACAGGCTACAGACCTTGCCTGGCAGCAGGTACGGCAAAAAGCTCCTGCCGGCGCCGGCATGTCCGTCTATTTCGGCGAAGGCGCCCAGGGTACCATCAGCGTTGCCGTTAATCACCGCCCCGGTACTTATTATAAAACAGATAATTACCAGTTTGACCAATACACGCTCCAACCCCTGGAAGCCAAGGGCGTATATGCCGGTAAATATGAGGACAAAGGCGCGGGGGACAAATTCCGCCGCATGAACTACGACGTACATACCGGCGCCGTATGGGGCCTGGCGGGGAAAATACTGATGTTCTGCGCCAGCCTGATATGCGCCAGCCTGCCCATCACCGGCGTCTACATCTGGTGGGGGCGCAGGAAAAAGAAACCCGTGGCCCAGAAGAAAAAGCTGCAGCAGAAAGTGGCGGTGGCCTCCTGATCTTCTCTTTGCCCCGCTAAAAGAATTCCCAAAAAAACGCAGTATGTTTAATGCATGAAAACTACAGCGGCTTACTGGCGGGATACGTTACAATTGACCAAACATGTGGAAGGAGGTTCTTTCCGGGAAACCTACCGCTCGGCGGCAATAGTGGAGCCGGCCGGCTTTTCAGGCCCCAGGAACGCATCCACGGGTATTTATTTCCTGCTGGAAGACGGTGATTTTTCAGCTTTTCACCGCATAGCCTCCGATGAGATGTGGCATTTTTACGACGGCATTACTCTTCATATTTACGAGATAACAGTGGATGGATTGCTGAAAGTGCACCGGCTGGGGCGCAACTACGACCATGGAGAACAACTGCAGCTGGTGATCCCGGCGGGCAGCTGGTTTGCTTCCTGCGTGGAAGAAACGGGCGGCTTTGCGCTGGTGGGATGCACAGTGGCGCCGGGTTTCGACTTTGCCGATTTTGAGCTGGCCGGAAGAGCGGAACTGTCCGGATTATATCCCCAGCATGCTGGGCTGATCGCACTGCTGACCAGATCGTGATGAGTGATTCATTAATTTGTTCTACATTTATACAAAATACAAAACCCAATGGCAAAAACTGATCTAATGAAGGATCTGGGCCCTATCTCGCAACGCACTATGGCCGATGTAGTGGAAAAAGAGCTGCGGGAGTACCTCAAAAAGAAATTGTTTAAACCCGGAGATGCCCTTCCTTCCGAACTGGAGCTGGCCGATGCGCTGGGAGTGAGCCGCAACGTTGTCCGCGAAGCCCTCAGCCGCCTGCGTATGCTGGGTATGATTGAAACAAAGAAGCGCCGCGGCATGATACTTTCCACCCCTGACATACTGGGATCTTTCGAACGTGTGCTGGACCCGCTGATCATAGACGACAGCACGCTGCAAGACATATTCGAGCTGCGCCTTACCCTCGAAATGGGGCTCGCGGATATACTGTACCTGCGCAAAAAGAAAAAGGACATCGCGGAGCTGGAAGCCATCGCCAAAAGCCAGGACCCTGGCGGGAAAGGACAGGCTTTCCGTATCAACAACGAGATCGCTTTCCACGGTAAAATATACCAGATGACGGGCAACGAGACCCTCATGCGTTTCCAGAACATGCTGCTGCCCATATTCGGGTATGTGATCAGCCTTGAAAAAGTACCGCAGATCGGCAAGGTATCGCACGTGGACCTGGTGAATATCCTCAAGGACGGCACCAAGGAGGAATTCAGGCAGGGGATGCACGAGCACCTGAAGCCGCATTTCAATAAGCTGAAATAAGCCGGGAGAGGGCTTTCTGGCGGGTATTGCCCGCCAGGAGCATACTTCCTTTCTCCTGCATTTGTAACATTGTTTTTTCCCGAAACTACAGCCATTCTTTTCATTGGAATCCTGAATCTGCCGGGATGCTGCCGCATTATGGTACATTTTGTTCAAACCTTCCACCAGCAAGTCTTTCAGCTAACAGCCCATCTCTGCCGCAAAGACGGGTTTTCGTTCAACGCATCTTCAACACAAAGCCCCACCACTTTTTGCAATGACGGCTTTTCGTTCTTCGCACCTCCTGCCCCAAGCCCCCGTTACTTCCCGCAACGATGGGGTTCCCCGCAATAACAACTTCCCTGCACAATTCCCACTATTTCCATCACCCATATTAAATATTTCCACCCCCTAAAAAAATTCTTTGAAGATTGGAATATTTTACCCTACTTTTGATTTATGTAGGACATATATACAAGTCAACTTAGTAATCAATTCCAGTAGCAATCAAATTCCATTACTGTCTAAACAGTGATTAGTTATGAACCTGATCCAATCTATCTCTAAGCTATGGAGGCTGACACTTATCGTCTCCATCATCCTGCTTCCGCACTTTGCAGGCGCTCAAACCGCCGCCACCGTTAAGGGTAAAGTGACGGACTCCACCGGCAAGGCTATCGAATTTGCCAGCGTCCAGGTAAAAGGTACCACCAAAGGCACCTTTACGGCCGCAGACGGCAGCTTCAGCATAGCCGCACCTGCCGACGCCGTGCTGCTGGTATCCAGCATGGGATTCGTTTCCAGAGAAATTGCCCTCAACGGGCAGGCTTCCGTGAATGTACAGCTCGGCTCCGCCAACCGCACGCTCGAAGACGTGGTGGTGGTAGGGTACATGCAGCAGTCGCGCACCAAAACATCCGCCTCGATCTCGAAGCTGAACGCGGCCGAACTGAAGAACACCTCCAACCCCAACCCGGTGCAGGCCATGCAGGGTAAGATCGCGGGCGTGTCCCTTCCCATTTCTTCCGGCCAGCCCGGCGCCGGCGCCAGCAACATCATTATCCGCGGCGGCACCAAGCTGAACGTGTACGGCTCCGGCCAGGGCACTTCCGGTGGCACCGTGTCCAGCGTGGACAGGGGCAGCAACGTATTGTTCGTGATAGACGGTGTGTTCCGCAATTCCATGAACGATGTGAACCCGGACAACATTGAATCCATCCAGGTGATGAAAGATGCTGCTTCCACCGCCATCTACGGCGCCCGTGGCGCCAACGGCGTAGTGGTGATCAAAACAAAATCGGGGAAGCTCGGTTCCAAAATGAACCTTTCCATTAATCACCGCATAACCTGGGAAACCAAAGCGCGTGATTATAAATATCTCAATGCTACGGACTATCTCCGCCTCGCCCGTACGACCGTTCAGAATACGGACGACCTCCTCAAAAAGGACAACCTGCTGAACAACGGCGGCTTTTCCGCCGGCACCCGTGTATATACAGAGAAGGGACAGTATGGTAAAAACGTAAACCTCACCGCCCTGTACGACAACATCGTGGCCGTTGAAGGCCAGGCATACGTCGATAATCTTCTCGCCAACGGCTGGATGGTGATGGACGACCCTATCAATCCCGGTACCAAACTGCTTTATGCAGACAACAATTACCAGGACCTGATCTGGAACACCGGCCTGACCAACAATACCAATGTTGCCGTGAACGGCGGTACGGAAAAGGCCAACTATAACGTATCCCTCGGTTATACTGACCAGGCGGGTATTTTTATCGGCACAAAATACAAGCGCTATGATGTGCTGGGCAACTTCGGTTTCCAGGCTTCGGATAACTTCAAAATCGACGCGTCTGTCAACTACCAGAACGTGCTGCCCAACTACGTGGAGAACTTTACCAACGAGCTGACACGCGGCACGCGCCTCACGCCGCTGATCCGCATCATGAAAGACGATGGTAATCCCGCGGTGGGCGAGTTGTATTCTGCCCGCAACCGGCTGCATACGATTAAGTACGACGATGTGCGTTCTTCCACGGAACGCCTCGTGTCCCGCCTCGCCGGCGACTGGACCATTACCAAAGGCCTTCATTACAGGCCTTCCATCTCTTACCTGCTGCAGGACTACCGCTATATGTTCATGCGGAAAAAAACACCTGCGGACGAGGTGCAGCCTTCCACGCAGCGCCAGAAGAATGAAAAGACAGACAACTACCGCCAGCTTATGATAGACCAGGTGCTGCAATATGATTTCTCTCTTCAGAACCGTCATAATTTCACGGTACTGGGAGGCTTTAACTTCACCAAGGAAAACAACAGCAGGATCAACATTGGATCGCAGCGCGCCGCAAATGATTACATCTATACGATCGAAGAACCGCCTATCACCTCTATAGACGGCATACCCGTCAGCAACGCAACGGACTTCGGTACAGAGCTGATCGAAGAGCGTTCCGCCAGCTTCTTCGGGCAGGTGAACTACGATTATGATTCAAAGTATATCGTGGGCGCCACCCTGCGTTACGACGGTTTTTCCAACTTTGCGCCGGGTAACAAATATGCGTACTTCCCGTCCGTGTCCGCAGCATGGAACATCCACCGCGAAAAATTCTGGCATGTAAAGCCCGTAAGCTCTCTCAAGCTGCGCGCCAGCTGGGGTGTGGCGGGAGATAACAGCCTTCTCATCACAGACACTTACGGCGGATATTCGACCGTGAATTACGGCCTGGGCTCCGGCATCGTGCGCAGCAACCTGAGCAACCCGGACCTGAAATGGGAAAGCACAAGGTCTATGGACGTTGCCATAGAAGCAGGTTTCTTCGAGAACCGCATCAACCTCACGGTAGACTGGTATAACAAGCTCACCAGGGACAGGCTGGCCAGCATGCCGCTGCCTTCGGAGGCGCCTTTCCCTACCATCGTATACAACAACGGTACATTGCAGAACAGCGGCTGGGAGGTTGAGATCGGCGGAACAGTGCTCAGGAAGGGAGATTTCACCTGGACCACCAATTTCTCTTTTGCTTATAACAAACAGCTGATAAAAGAACTGCCGGGCAACGGCCGTGAAAAGAACCGCCAGAACGGGGCTCCCGTGTGGGATCCCGTACAGGGCAGGGAAGTGGAAGCAGGCGGTTATGCCGAGGGCGAAAGGCCGTTCGGGCTGTGGGCCTACAAAGTGGAAGGCGTGTTCGCTACGAATGAAGAAGCGGATAAATGGAACCAGACGCATAAAGACATGATGTCTTCACCTGAAGGCCAGAAGGTAGGCAAACGTGCGGGAGACTTCATTTTCGCGGACCTGAACGAAGATGGCCTGATAGACACAAGGGACCTCGTATTCATGGGTTACCGCACGCCTGACAAGATCGGCGGCTGGCAGAACAGCTTCAGCTACAAAGGCATTTCTCTCAGGGTTTCCATGGACTACGCGATGGGCCATATGATCAGCAACGGCGCGCTGGCGCGTTCGCTTGGCCAGGGCCGTGCTTTCAACGAAGGCGCTCCCGAACAGGCAATGGGGCCGGACATCTGGCAGAAACCGGGCGACGCCGGCAAAAAATATGCGCGCTTTTCCTTTGCGGACTATGATTTCGGGCAGCGCAACTATCTCCGCAACACTCCCCTGGGCGTGAACAACAGCTATTCTTCCGACGTATCCGCCATGATCGAGAAAGGTGATTTCCTGGCCATCCGCGAGATCACCCTCAGCTACGACCTGCCTGCCGCATGGATGCGGAGGATCGGCTCCAGCGGAATGAACGTGTTCGCCAGCGTATTTAATGTGGGATATCTCACGAAATACACCGGCATTAACCCTGAGAACTACACAGGCTTCGACGCGATCGGCTACCCGAGGCCCAGGCAGTTCTCACTTGGTGCAACACTCAGGTTCTAACCGAAAAAAACATTCTTATGAAACCGGGCATGGTTAACGTCTTCCAGAGAACATGTTATTGCGCGGTTCCATCCGACCTGTAAAAAATCAAAATATTAACGGATGAAAAAGATATTCTTATATATACTCGGCATACTGATCTTCACCAGCTGCGATTCGCTGCTGGACGTGAAACCGCAGTCCTCCATCACTGAAGCGGTCTATTGGCAGGATGAAGGTGATTTTGAACCTTACCTTACCGGCATCTATCCTTTCATGCGCCATTTCGCCAACAACGTGACCTACGGCACGGAAAGGAGCGAAGAGCTGGTTTCCGCGCTGAACTCCCGCTTTACCGCGGCGTGGGCGCAGAACATCACACCTACCTCCGGTGCGCTGAACTATGCGGACTGGTACAGGGCCATCGGCCATTGCAACCTGCTGCTGGAGAAGATCCAGGGTTTCCAGTTCGCTTCCAATCCAGACCTGAAAAAAAAGATACTGGCAGAAACCTACAGCCTGCGCGCCTATTTTTATTTCCATCTCACCCGCATCATTGGCGATACGCCGCTGATGCTGGAAGCGGTGACAAATACTGAAGTGCCGCTGCTGGCCCGTTCTCCCGCCGCCGATGTGATACGCCAGATCACGGCGGACCTGGATGCGGCCATTGCGCAGTTCAAATCCATCGGTGGCTTCACGCCTGCGATGATCCCGTCCAAATACCGTTTCTCGTATGCTTCCGCCCAGGCGCTGAAAGCCGACGTGAAGCTCTGGAGCGCCAAAGTGCTGGGCGGCGGCAATGCTGACCTGAATGCAGCGATCGAAGCCATCAACGAAGTAGAGAAATCCGGCGCAACATTAACCCCCGATTTCAAAACCGCCGCCAACTCCCGCGCAGCTTCCAATCCTGAAGTGCTGCTGGCTGCTTTTTTCCTGAGAGACGAATCCACAGCTGCGGCAGGCGGTGTTCCTGCCACCACGCATATGTGCGTGAATGCATTCCCATATGAAACCGGGGTGCAGGGCGCCAGCAACCTGGACAGCCTGCCTTACGCGAAAACCACCGCCAACGGCCAGGGCGCTTTCCAGATCAGCCCCAAGTCTCGTGCACTCTTTACCGATGCGGCAGATAAACGCAAGCCCTACACCTGGGTGACCGAAAGGCAGGGCACTACGCTTAAGATCTCCTGGATCACCAAATTCACCGGCACCATTTACGCAGACGGCCGCGTGGCAGACAACGATATACCCATGTACCGCCTGGCAGACATCTTCCTGATGAAAGCCGAAGCGTACGCAGCGCTCAGCCAAACTACGGATGCAATTGAGTATCTTGAAAAGGTAAGGCTGCGTGCCGGTACCGGCGACTACACCGGCGCTACGGACAAACAGAGCGTGGAAAAAGAAATACTCGATGAGCGCGGGCGCGAGCTGTTTTTCGAGAACAAACGCTGGTACGATCTCGTGCGGTTCCACAAAGGCGGTACCATTAACGTATACACCTATGTGCCCAACCTCGTAGGTAAAACCACACCTTTGTTCTGGCCGCTGAACACGACCGTACTGGCCAACAACAGTCTTATTAAACAAACCGAAGGATACAAATAACTATGGAAAAAGTAACAGGACTTATTGCCGCAGCTTTCACCCCTTTTTATGAAGACGGCACTATCAATCATTCGCTCATTCCCGCACTGACAGACAAACTGGTGGAAGACGGCCTGCGGGGTATTTTCGTTTGCGGTTCCAACGGCGAAGGGCCGAACATGACCACTGCGGAAAGAATGGAAGTGGCCGAAGCATTTGTAAAAGCTGCGGGCAAAAGGCTCCTGGTGTTCGTACACGTGGGCCACAGCAGCATTGCCGAAGCGCGCGCGCTGGCTGCGCATGCGCAATCCATCGGCGCGGACGCCATATCGGCCGTGGCCGCATTCTATTTTAAACCCACTTCCGTGCAGAACCTGGCGGACAGCATGGCTCAGATAGCCGCCGCCGCGCCGGAGCTGCCTTTTTATTACTACCACATTCCGCATCTCACCGGGGTGGGCATGGATATGATAGAGTTCCTGCGCGTTGCCGCACCTGCCATTCCCAACCTTGCCGGCATC
>CBFHAF010000148.1:0-8556 GCA_965653435.1 uncultured Chitinophaga sp. | reverse complement strand
CTTAAAAGCCCAAGGTCGAAAATCAGGGCCAAGACGATAACAATACCAAATACGGTGTACGTCCATTGTTGCGGTGTCATGCAAAGCGGAAAATTTAATGAACAGCAAAGATAATGGATTCCCCGGGGTTTTACCCGGCATACTTGCGTTGCCTGATGAACTGGAACACCATGGCAAACAGCAGGATAGCACCTATGGGAACGGCAAATGCGATGATCTGCCATTTGGTGCGCCCGTTTTTCACCTTTTCCGGGTCCAGCAGCCTGAGCGTCAGCTCCTTATTGCGGGTATCCATGACCGGCGTTTTGCTGGTCAGGTATTCTATGCTGTTGAGGAAAAATTCTTTGTTGGCGAAAACATATTGCGGATTAAACTCATTCACGCCCATCTGGAGCGGGCCGCTTTTCTGGGAAACAGCATTGGAGATAATATCCGCATCCCCCACTACGATCATTTTCCCGATAGTATCTGCAACAGCTTTGAAAGGCCTGCCTGAGGCGGCTTCCAGCGCTTTTTGCCCGGCTGCGCCCAGGCGATGGTTGAACAGGGAGGAAAAACGCCCTTCGAGCAATACGGCCACGGGAACATTGCGCAGGCGGTAATCTCTCGGGTTGGGCTGCTGCTGCACGCTTTCGAGGGTTACCTGTACCGGCCCGCGGAGCACGCGGCTGTGTTCCGAGCTGGCCAGCAGCACGGTTTTCCGGATATCGCCGCCTTTAATGGTATCTACAGAATTGGCGAACCGGCTCATCACCAGGTCCATGTTCTTCACAATGGGATGTGCATTGGTAGGGGTGAAAAGCGGGAAAAAAGGAAAAGGCACGGGCTGGATCTGCGGTTTGTCGCCGATGTTGCCTACCACGAGGGGTATCACGTCGCTCTGCAGGTCCTGCACCAGGTCCAGGTTCACACGGGCGCCGTATTTGAACAGCAGGTCTTCCAGCTGCAGCCCCCTGTCGAAGGCTACGAAATCGCGGCCCCGGAGACTGTCTACGGAAGCGCTGAGGTTATCGATGAACCAGATCACTTTTCCGCCGTTCATCACGTATTGGTCTATTTTCAGCTTGTCTTCGTCCGTGAACGTTTCGGTGGGGCGAACGAACATGATGGCGTCAAACTCGCGCGGGATATGGGAATCGGAGCGCAGGTTGATGGTGTCCACCTGGTATTGTTCATGCAATGTTTTGAGCGCGTCGTAAACGTTGGCGCCTTCGGGCTCGCCGTGGCCGAGCATATAGCCTACCAGCGGGCGCTGCTCCTGCTGCAGCTGGTAAATGGCATTGGCGAATTTGTATTCAAGCAGGGCCTCTGAATTGTTGAGCGCTGCCATGGGGTCCAGCCCGCCCTGGCTTTTCAGGAGGTTGACGGTGTTTTCGCGGCCTTTGTACTGGATAATTGCGCCGGGGAAAATAAGCCTTTCAGCGAAAGCGTCTTTCCCGTCTTCCTGCACCTGCAGATTGAACGGCAATATACCGCGCGCCATCAGCGAATCCTGGAAGCTGGTGCGCATGGAATCGGGCAGGTCTGTACCGGGATTGAGGAAGGTGAACCGGATATTATTGCCGCCGTATTGCTGGAATTCCTCCAGCAGCTCACGCGTGGCATCGGCCAGCTGGCGGAAGCCGGCGGGGTATTTGCCTTTGAGGTACACTTCTATGGTCACCGGCGCATCCAGGTTCCTGAGCAGGCTGCGTGTGGAAGCTGCGAGGGTATAACGTTTTTCGGCTGTAAGGTCCCAGCGGCCATGCAGGTAAGCGGCCGCCACGTTCAGCGCGACGATCACGGCAAGCACGGCCAGCGTGCGCTGGAGGTATTTTTTTCGTTTATCCTTTCTCGTTACTTCCATTATCCCTGCCAGATTTTGCGTTCCAGTGAAATTTTAGTGAGGTAGAGCATCAGGCCGGTAAGACTGAAAAAATAAATGATGTCGCGGCTGTCTACCACGCCGCGGCTGATGCTGTCGTAATGGTAGCGGATGCCGGCCATTTTAAGGTAATAGTCCGCCCCGCCTGTGAACACCGGCACGCGGCTGAGGGCGTCGAAGCCGTTGTACAGTATGAAGCAGGTGAAGATCGCGATGAGGAAGGCCACTACGGCGTTGCTGGTAAGAGAAGACGCCCAGATGCCGGTGGCGGTGAACACGCCGCCCAGCAGCAGCAGCCCGATGTACGAGCCGAGGATGCTGCCCCCGTCGAGACTGTTGTTCGTCGCGGCCAGCTGGCCCATGGCGATGTAATACACAATGGTAGGTATGAGGGCGATGAGCACTATAAGCAGGCCCAGTATTTCCCCCAAACGATCTGCCACCAGGTGAGGGGCTTGGTGCTGAGCAGCTCCATGGTGCCGCTCCTGAACTCGTCTGCCAGGCTGCGCATGGTGATGGCGGGTATCAGGAGGAGGAAGATCATGGGTGCCAGTTCAAAAAGACCGTCCAGGTTGGCATACCCGGCGTCCAGCAGGCTGGTGTCCGGGAAAACGAAGAGGAAAAGCCCGTTGGCGAGCAGGAACAGGATAATGGCTACATAACCTGTAATACTGCTGAAAAACTGGTGGATGTCTTTTTTGAATATCGCGTACATAGACGGTGACAAATATAGAATATTTGATTTTTTAGTTATCCGTTATTTCTTTTTAAACAAGAAAAAAGCCGTCCGGAACATGTTCCAAACGGCTTTTTCCATTAAAATCGTATGTAATGGCGGTTTATACTGCGAAGCTGTCTCCGCACGCGCAGGTGCGGGCGGCGTTCGGGTTGTTGAAATAGAACCCTTTACCATTGAGGCCTTCGGAGAATTCGAGGGTCGTGTTGCAGAGGTACAGGAAGCTTTTCAGGTCCGTTACCACTTTAATGCCTTTGTCTTCAAACACCTGGTCTTTCGGTTTTGTCTCTGTATCAAAATCCAGCTTGTAGCTCAGGCCTGAGCAGCCGCCGCCTACTACGGATACCCGCAGGAAAGCGTCCGCCCCCAGGGTGCCTTCGGCCCTCAATGCGTCTACTTTTTGTTTGGCTTTATCGCTTATATAAATCATGATCGTTCCCTTTTATTTTAAAATTTCATTGAATTCACGGATCGTATTGTCCACGGCTGCAATGGCAAAATCTATCTCTGCGTCTGTGGTGTACCTGCCCAGGGCAAACCGTAGCGAAGAGCGTGCCAGTTCATCTTCCACTCCCATGGCCAGCAATACATGGCTGGGCTCGGGATTGGCTGAAGTGCAGGCTGAGCCCGAAGATACGGCAATTTGCCGGCTTATGGCCCTCAGCAATGCATCGCCCTGCATGCCATGGAAGGCGATATTGGTTACATGCGGCAGCCTGTGTGCGCCGGAACCGTTTACTGTGGCATGTTCCCGGGCCAGAATGGTAGTTTCCAGCCTGTCGCGCATGGCAGATAAACGGTCTGTAACGGCTGCCATTTCGGCGGCTGCGAGCTCGCAGGCTTTCCCGAAGCCGGCAATGGCCGGGACGTTCAATGTGCCGGAGCGCATGCCGCGCTCATGGCCGCCCCCGTCTATCTGCGCGATGATCTTCACCCTGGGGCCGCGCCGCCTGACGTACAAAGCGCCCACGCCTTTGGGCCCATACATTTTGTGTGCGCTGAAAGCCATCATGCCAATACCTTCCTGCTGCACGTTCAGCGGTATTTTGCCTGCGGCCTGCGTGGCATCTGTGAACAGGATCACGCCCTTTTCCTGCGCTATGCGGCTGATCCCGGCCATGGGCTGGATCACGCCGGTCTCGTTGTTGGCGTACATGATGGCGATCAGGATGGTTTCAGCCGTGATGGCCGCTTCCAGCTCATCCAGGTCTATCAGCCCCGCGGCGTTCACTTTCAGCCGGGTAACGGATGCACCCTGTTTTTCGAGGTGGCTCAGGGTGTCGAGCACGGCTTTGTGCTCCGTTTCCGCGGTAATGATGTGCCTGCCTTTGCCGGAGTATGCTTCAAAGAGCCCTTTAATGCCCAGGTTCACCGCTTCGGTAGCACCGGAGGTGAATATGATCTCCTGCTCCTCCGCACCGATAAGCCTGGCCAGCTGCTGCCTGGCATGGTCCACCGCGCCTTCCGCGGCCCAGCCGAATGCATGGTTGCGCGATGCGGCGTTGCCGAAATGCCGCGTAAAGAACGGCAGCATGGTTTCCACCACCCGCGGATCGCAGGGTGTAGTGGCGTTATAATCCAGGTATACCGGCGGCTGCTGCATCCCGCAAAATTACGATATAAGTTCTACTTTTGGCCGGTCCGGCCATCAATAAGGGCCGGTGGGGCAATAGCTTCCGTCTATATTTCAAAGCTTAAAGATTATGTTAAAAGTGGAACACATCGGGATCGCCGTGAAGTCGCTGGCCGATTCCGTACCTCTCTTCGAGAAACTGCTGAACGCGCCCTGTTACAAGACCGAGGATATAGCCTCTGAAGGCGTTTCCACGGCGTTCTTCAGGCAGGGGGATACAAAGATCGAACTGCTGGAAGCGGCGCAGGAAAGCAGCCCCATCGCGAAATTCCTGGCCAAAAAGGGAGAAGGGGTGCATCATATCGCCTTCGAAGTGGCGGATATCAAAGCGGAAATGGCCCGCCTGCAATCAGAAGGCTTTGAACTGCTGAATGCGGAGCCCAAACCCGGTGCAGACAACAAGCTTGTTTGCTTTTTGCATCCGAAGGGTACCGCCGGCATATTGGTGGAGTTGACGCAGGAGCGGCTGTAAATCAGCGACTTGGGGTTTTGTCAAAAAAAATGTCACGGCTATTTAAACCTTTTATTTAATCGTGCGTTGATAATAGAGTAAGTAAGGAATACTTACTGTTTTTTGAGAAGCAATAACAAGCCCATGTGGGCTTTGAACATAACTCTAAAGTTGGCATAGGTTATGAAAACCTGTGAGTTTTTTAACTCGCAGGTTTATTTTTTACGGCAAAACCTTCATTGCGGGGAATCCCAAAGACGGATATTGCTTCGTCGCCCCACCCCCTTTGGTTCCCGCTGCTTCCCGCAATGACGATGGCTGTTTTTTCCTGTTCCTTGTTTGGGAACCCACGCCGGTACGGCTGTCAGGCCGCCGTTGCGTCGCACACTTCAACAGCAGTAAGCAGATTTAGCCGATCACTTTTTCCATGCCTACGCTGCGGCTTCCTTTTACAAGGATATGTGCGCCTTCATAGCGCTGTTGTTCCAGCCATTTCCGGGCTTCTTCCGCTGTCTCAAAGTAGATGTAGGGATGGTTCACCCTGGCAAATTCTTTCCCCACCAGCACCACCGCTTTCCAATGCCTTTGCTGCAGCAGGTCCGCCAATGCCTGGTGCTCCTTTTCACTGTCTTCCCCTAATTCCTTCATAGCGCCCAGCAGGAGCACTTTCTGCGCCGCATCAAGCCCCGCGAAATTCTCGACGGCCGCTTTCATGCTGGAAGGATTGGCGTTGTAGGCGTCCATGATAAAAGTATTGCCGCCCCGCTGCACGATCTGCGAACGGTTATTGGACGGCACATATCCCTCGATCGCCTTCCTGATAATTTCCCCCGGCACTTTAAAATGCAGGCCGATGGCGATGGCCGCCATTACGTTGGGGAAGTTGTACTCGCCCACCAGCTGCGTGCGCACGTGGCCGGCTTCCACGGCTTCCAGCTCCAGCAGCGCCGTTCCGGGAAAAGGCGCGCCGGCGTAATCCGCTTTGTCGCGCCCGTAAGTGATGATATTGCCAATGCCCTTGCTCATGTCCACCAGGTAAGGGTAATCTTTGCAAACGAACACGGTTCCGCCATTCTCCCGCAAGTGGTCGTACAGTTCCCCTTTGGCGAGGCGCACGCCTTCTTCGCTGCCGAACCCTTCCAGGTGCGCCTTCCCGATATTGGTGATGAGGCCGTGCGTGGGCAGGGCCACTTTGCAATAACCTGCTATTTCGCCGCGGTGGTTGGCGCCCATTTCTATCACCGCCATTTCCGCGTTCAGCGGGATGCCGAGTATGGTCAGCGGTACGCCGATATGATTATTGAGGTTCCCTTCCGTGGCATGCGTGCGGAAAGCGGCGCCCAAAACGGTGCGAACCATTTCTTTCGTAGTGGTTTTGCCGTTAGTGCCGGTAATGGCAATGAAAGGTATCTGCAGCTGCCGGCGGTGATGCCGCGCAAGGTCCTGCAGGGCCGTGAGCACATCGGGCACCAGCATCATTTTTTCAGGCTGCGTATGATAAGCGGGATCGTCTGTCACCGCAAGGCTGGCCCCTGCATCCAGTGCGGCTGCGGCGTATTCGTTGCCATTGAAGTTGGGCCCGCGGAGGGCAAAGAAAATATCGCCCGCGCGCAGCTTGCGGGTATCCGTTTGTACGCTCGGGTGCTGAAGGTAATGCCGGTAAAGCTGTTCGATATTCAAAGCACAAAGATTTGATGCAAAAATAAGGAATGGACGCCCTCATTTTCTTTATTATCTTTCAGAGAAGGCAACCTATGATAAATACACTCCGTATAAAAACCTATGCAAGCCCATTTAACACGAACTCATAAGCGTATGAACCGATTATTGATCAGCCTTATTTTCCTTACAGGATGCGGATTGGCGGCCTGTACCTCAGAGCAGGCGCCCGAACCGGAAACACCATCAGCCTGTGCCAGCGTAGATATCAAAAGCGCGCGCGTGTACGCTATTGTCCTGCAGAACTGCACCAACCGGAGCTGCCACCCGGGAGCAGGCTCGCCGCTGATCGCCGATTTCTCGACGCTGGCTAAGCTGAAAAGCTACATTGCCACCAACGGCGCCTCCTGGGCCACACGCGTTACCGGACCGAATGCGGACATGCCGCAAAGTATGTCGTTCCCGCCCTTGCCCAGGGCTGTGCGCGATTCAATAGCCTGCTGGGTGAGCAATGGCATGCCGGATTGATCCACCTGTCAATTTTTTTTTATGAAAAAGCTCGTCATTATATGTTGCCTTCTCTGTAGCTGCCTGTATGGTTTTGCACAGAATATCCAGTCATGCCGCAACGTGATGTTCCGCTTCTATTCCAGCGCTCCGCTGGAAGACATCGAAGCGAAGACCACGCAGGGCGTTTCCGCCATCAATCCTGCTACTAAGGCCATTTATTTCAAAGTGCCCATCAATACCTTCCAGTTCAAGAAAAAGCTGATGCAGGAGCATTTCAACGAAAACTACCTGGAAAGCGATAAGTTCCCGCATGCTGAATTCAAGGGCAAAGTGCTGGAAAACCCGGACCTGACGAAAGATGGCGTATACCCCGTGACCGTGGAGGGCGATCTCCAGATACACGGCGTCACCAAAAAATACAAGGAAAAGGGAACGATCACCGTGCAGAACGGGAAGCTGGCAGCCAGCGCAAAGTTCAATGTGCGCGTGGCGGATCATAACATCAAGATCCCCAGCCTGGTGGTAAAGAACATTGCGGAGGTGGTGGAAGTAACAGTGGAAGCCGCTTACCAGCCGGCAAACCAATAAAGGGATAATAAATCAGGAAGAAGAAAGCCGCGCTTCATCTTCCGCAGTAACAATAACAAACCGGTGCGGTGAGAACGGCGGCAGAAGCTGTTCTTCACGGCTAAGGAAAAAAATAACAAACCAACGATATGTTGAAACTCCGCATGCTACCTGTACTGCTGCTGGCGGCGCCCGCCGCGATGGCGCAGGACAACCTGGGCGAAATGTTCGGGAAGGATTCCGTACGCCGCGACCCTGTAATTGCCACTTTTAAAAGCACCCGCATCATCAACGGCCAGAGCAACGAAACGCTCTCCAAAGGCGACCTGGACTTCCGGGTGGCGCACCGCTTCGGCGACATCGGTGGCTCCGGCGGCGGTAGCAGCACCTTTTTCGGGCTGGACAATTCGACGGACATCCGCATCGCTTTCGAATACGGCATTACGGACCGCCTCACCACGGGCATCAGCCGCACCAAGGGGAGCGGGAACTTTTCCCAGATGTACGAGGTGCTGGGCAAATTCAAAGTGCTGCAGCAAACGATGGATAACCGTATGCCCGTCGGCGTTACCGTGTTCGGCAACGCGGTGGTGACCGGCATGAAGAGCAGCTCGGAAAAAAGCGACGTGAATTATTTCGATAAATTCTCCAGCCGCCTGAGCTACACGGCCCAGGCCATCATTTCCCGCAAGTTCGGCGACTTTATGTCGCTGGCCCTGTTGCCAACCTATGTTCACCGTAACCGCGTGGGGTATAAGGACATGAACAATATGTTCGCCATGGGCGTGGGCGGCCGCCTGCGGTTTTCGAAGCGGATGGCCTTCGTGGTGGATTATTTCGTGCCTTTCCGCGACGGGGAAAGCAAGGACTATTACAAATCCCGCGGCATAGAGTTCTACAACTCGCTGGGCGTAGGGGTGGAGATCGAAACGGGCGGCCACGTGTTCCACCTGAATTTCACGAACTCCACGGCTGTGCTGGAAAACCAGTTCATCCCCGAAACTGTCACCACCTGGACGCAAGGCCAGTTCAGATGGGGCTTTAATATTTCGAGGAGGTTTTCGCTGGGGAAATAACCTGCTGGAATTTTGCCGGATCTTTCAAAGGGCGCTGCCCTTTGCGGATCGTCTATGAAA
>CBFHAF010000147.1:0-8557 GCA_965653435.1 uncultured Chitinophaga sp. | reverse complement strand
CAATCATCCATATCTGGCAACAATCCGGCCACATTTAATATTCAAAACGCGGCCGCGTAGCGATCGTTAAATGGAGCCGCCGTTTCCACGAACATCTCAAAGACCTGTCCCTCATTGAGGCAGACAGCCTGAAAGACTGATGCGGCATAAGAATGCAATAACCTAGAACTTAAAACTTTTTAAAAAACACTATCAAAACATGGCAACCATCAATTTTGGCGGAGTACTGGAAGACGTAGTAACCAGAGAAGAATTCCCCATGGAAAAGGCAAGGGAAGTACTGAAAAATGAAACCATCGCGATCATCGGTTACGGCGTACAGGGCCCCGGCCAGGCGCTGAACCTGAAAGACAACGGTTTCAACGTGATCATCGGTCAGCGTAAAGATTCCAAAACCTGGGATAAAGCCGTTGCAGACGGATGGGTTCCGGGCCAGACGCTGTTCGAGATCGAAGAAGCTGCCCAGAAAGGCACCATCATTCAGTACCTGCTGTCTGACGCCGGCCAGATCCAGCTGTGGCCTACCCTGAAGCCTTTCCTCACCAAAGGTAAAGCCCTGTATTTCTCACACGGTTTCGGCATCACTTTCAAAGAAAAGACCAATATCATTCCCCCGGCAGACGTAGACGTGATCCTGGTAGCCCCCAAAGGTTCCGGTACATCACTCCGCAGGCTGTTCCTCGCCGGCCAGGGGCTGAACTCCAGCTTCGCTATATTCCAGGATGCCACCGGCAAAGCGCGTGAGCGTGTTATTGCACTGGGTATCGGCGTTGGTTCCGGCTACCTGTTCGAAACAGACTTCAAAAAAGAAGTTTACTCCGACCTCACCGGCGAACGCGGCACCCTGATGGGCGCTATCCAGGGCATTTTCGCAGCCCAGTACCAAACACTGCGCAACAACGGCCACTCCCCTTCAGAAGCATTCAACGAAACCGTTGAAGAGCTGACCCAATCCCTGATGCCCCTGGTAGCAGAGAACGGTATGGACTGGATGTACGCCAACTGCTCTACCACTGCACAGCGCGGCGCGCTCGACTGGTGGAAGAAATTCAAAGACGCTACCCAGCCTGTATTCGACGAGCTGTATGCTTCCGTTGCTACCGGTAAGGAAGCGCAGCGTTCCATCGATCTGAACGGCCAGGCGGATTACCGCCCGAAGCTGAATGCAGAGCTTGAAGAGCTGCGCAACAGCGAAATGTGGCAGGCAGGTGCGGCTGTTAGAAAGCTCCGCCCCGGCAAATAATAAGCTATAAAAAATAAAATATGAAAAGTACCAGGATGGATATTGGCAGCGGTTGCGGAGGAGTGTGTCTGATTTGAAGCCGATGCATGTCCCGGTACTTTTCTTTTTTATTTTTTAATTCAATTTGAAATGTCTGAAGTTCTTCCAACCATCGATACCAACCATATAAAAGAAGCCGCCGAAAGGCTGCGGTCCGTAGTGATACGCACCCCTTTAACCTACAGCGCCAACCTCTCCCGCAGATACCAGTGCGATGTGTACCTCAAAAGGGAAGACATGCAGGTGGTACGTTCCTACAAGCTGCGCGGCGCCTATAATCTCATGAGCAGCCTTACGCCCCTTCAGCTGGCCAACGGCGTTACCTGCGCCAGCGCGGGCAACCATGCACAGGGCTTTGCCTACAGCTGCCGCCTGCTGAAAGTGAAAGGCGTGGTGTTCATGCCCATCATTACACCCAAACAGAAAGTAAACCAGGTCAAAATGTTCGGCGGCGACAGCATCGAGATACGGCTCGTTGGCGATACGTTCGACGATTGCTCCGCCGAAGCGCAGGCCTTTACCAGGGAACAGCGCATGACCTTCATCCCGCCGTTCGACGATCTGAAGATCATCGAAGGCCAGGGTACCGTGGGATTGGAGATACTCGAAGAACAGCAGGAAGTGGATTTTCTCTTCGTGCCCGTCGGGGGCGGAGGGCTGGCTTCCGGAACAGGGGCTTATTTCCGCACTTACAGCCCCAAAACAAAGATCATCGGCCTTGAACCTGAAGGAGCACCCTCCATGCTGAAAGCGCTGGAAAACGGGAGCCCTGTCACCCTTCCTGAAATAGACAGGTTCGTTGACGGAGCGGCGGTGAAATGGGTAGGGGAGCTCACTTTCCGCATCTGTAAAGATGTACTGGATAAGATGAGCCTGGTGCCGGAAGGGCGCGTTTGTTCCACCATCCTGAAATTATACAATGAAGACGCGATCGTGGTGGAGCCCGCAGGCGCACTGTCTATCGCTGCCCTGGAAGATTTCGCGGAGGAGATCAAAGGAAAAAAAGTAGGGTGCGTGGTGAGCGGCAGCAACAATGATATAGACCGCATGCAGGAGATCAAGGAGCGGTCGCTGTTATACGAAGGCCTGAAGCATTACTTTATCGTGCGCTTTGCCCAGCGGCCGGGCGCTTTGAAGGAATTCGTGAACCATGTGCTGGGGCCGAACGACGATATCACCCGCTTTGAATTTATCCAGAAACACAACAAGGAAACCGGCCCTGCGCTGGTAGGGATTGAGCTGAAGAACAGGGAAGATTATGATGTGCTGCTCACCAATATGACGAAATATAATGTCCATTATACGGAATTGAATAAGGACGATAACCTTTTTGGCTACCTGGTGTAGTGCCCGGATTTGCCAGCAATAGTACGGAAGCTCCGCCCGGTTGGGCGGGGCTTTTCTTTTTTATATCCCAATATTTTGTAAGTTGCCTGCGTTATTAATATCCAAAATCCGGTCTATGTCGAAAAACCTGCTGCTGTCGGGGTGCTTTGCGGCGCTTGCACTCTGTTCCGCCTGTTCCAAAAAGGAACAATCTGCCGGCGCGGACGGCCCCAAACTCGTTTTCAAGTACAAGTTCGATCCCAGCCAGGAGCGCCTGGGAAACCTGGGCCAGCCGGTATCTGTGCCTGCCGGGAATGCGGCGCAGAGCCCGTCTTTCAGGGCAATGAGCTCCCATTACCTGGAGCTGGCGCCGAATGCTTTTACGGCCCTGGGCAAAGGCGCGGTGCTGTACAGGCACCAGGAGACCAATAAGGGCGGGGAAATGGCGATAGACTTTGCCAGTGCCAGGCTGGCGGCGGATGGGGAAGTGTTTTTCGAAGTGCCGCTGAAGGACGTGCCTGCCGGGAAGTATGAATACCTGCGGGTATCGCTGGCTTACCAGAATTATGATATCCGGTTCAATGCCCTGGGCCAGGAATGGACGGGTTCTGTAGCGTCTTTCATCGGGTTTAACAGCTATATCGGCACTTATAAGATCAAGGACAGCACGCTCACCGTGAATGCGAACCGCAAGCAGGGATATTGGGCGCTGGAAACGAAATACAACGTGGTAAGCGGCCAGGCGCCTGCCGGGGCTACTACGGTGCCTAACCCGATCTCGGTCACTTCGCCGGTGCCGGCGGGTTCCTGCGTGGTGACAGGGCCGTTCAGCAGTGCGCTGCAGATCACGGGGCAGGAGAAACAGGACATTGTGGTCACGGTTTCCCTGTCTGTCAACAAAAGTTTCGAATGGAAAGACTTGAACAGCAATGGGAAATATGACCCGTTGGAAGGAGAGGCGGTGGTGGATATGGGTGTTCGCGGGTTGAAGCCGCTGGTGAACTAAGTCTTATGCAATTTTTACTTTACGGTCCCTGCTCGTTGTTTCTTTTACGGGCAGGGATTTTTTTAATTTGGGTTTGTAGGGTTTTAGCTTGAGCCTGGCGATGCGCGGACGGGCTTCCTGGATGTTGTAGCCTGCCATCATCCGCTGCCAGAACTCGGCGGTGCCTCCGAATACATATTCGATGCGTAAGCTCATATCAACGGAAAGATCGGCTTTACCGTTGGCTACATTCGAAAGTGCGGTGCGGGTTACGCCGAGCAGCTCCGCTGCATCAGTAATGCTGAGACCCCGTTCGTCGAAGATTTCTTCTTTGATAATGATGCCGGGGTGTTCAAATTTGATTTTGCCTTTCATAAAAGTTCTTTTTTAATGGTAGTCGATAAAATCGATGTCGGATGCATTTCCATTGGTAAAAGTGAAAATGATTCTGTAATTGCCACTGGCTTTTAAACTCCAGTAGCCTTTATAATTCCCTCTCAGGGAATGGATGCCATAATAATTGAGGTCGTCAGGCACAAATCGTGCACCGTCAATCGCCTTTAACATCCTTCGTATCTTGGTGGTCAATGATGAAGGAAGTTTATAACAATCATCATCTACCCAGCAAGCTCTCAGTGCTTTACTTTTAAAACTTATTATCATCGTTTTGATTTTACTCTTATAAAGAGCCCAAAACAATGTAAAAAGGGGTAATAAAAAACCTGAGAATATCTCCGTTTTACAATAGCATTTCTCAGTATTTCTAAGGTGAATTTTTTCGCGTAAGAATGCTGAAAATTCCTTCCTTTTTTAGTCTCATTTGAGAAATGAAAAGTGTAAAGCGTAAAGTTACGCTTTACACTAAATCGCTCCAAAAATATCCCGGATTTTCAATACATTCGTGTCATGCTCAGCTACTGGGAAAAACAAAGCCTTCTGCATTACGACTGCATCCTTCTCGGAAGCGGCATCGTCGGGCTTTCTACGGCCATCAGCATCAAAGAACGTTTCCCCAGGCAACGCATCCTCGTACTCGAAAAAGGCCTTCTCCCAACCGGTGCCTCCACCCGCAACGCAGGTTTTGCCTGCATCGGCAGCCTCACCGAAATACTGGACGACCTGCAGCATATGCCCGCCAAAGACGTGGTGGCCCTCGTGCAAATGCGGAGGAAAGGCCTTCAGCTCCTTCGCAGCCGTATTGGCGACGACCGGATGGAATACCGTGAGAACGGCAGCTTCGAGCTGATCAGCGAAGCGGAAGCATCCGCCCTCGGACAGCTGGAGAAGGTCAACGAGCTGCTGTTCGATATCCTCCCGGGCCCCGCCTTTTCAATGGCAGACCATAAGATCGCCGGAAAAGGCATCGTCACCAAACACCTCGTGCAGAACAATTACGAAGGCGAACTGCATACAGGCAAAATGATGCGCACACTGATAGACGTAGCCATCGAACGCGGCATCGAAATAAAAACCGGCTGCAACGTTACGCACTTCGAAGAAAAAACAGGCGGTGTGGAAGTAACGGTGAATGATGAGCTGACCTTCTTCGCCGCGCGCATCGCCATCTGCACCAACGCCTTTGCAAAAGGCCTGCTCCCGGAGCTGGACGTAACGCCCGGCCGCGGCCAGGTACTCATTACCGCGCCCGTCAAAAAACTGCCCTTCAAAGGCATCTATCACTTCGACCAGGGATATTATTATTTCCGTGAGCTGAACGGCCGCGTATTGTTCGGTGGCGGCCGCAATCTTGACTTTGCAGGTGAGGCCACCACAGAATTTGAACTGAACCGGCGCATACAGGACGACCTTGAGACGAAACTCAGCACCATCATCCTTCCCCATCACAACTTTACCATAGAAGACCGCTGGGCGGGCATTATGGCCTTCGGGAAAACAAAACAGCCCATTGTGCAGGCGCATTCGGCGCGCATCTGGCTGGCAGTACGCATGGGCGGCATGGGCGTAGCCATCGGCTCCGAAGTGGGCAGAACACTCGCCGCCATGATGCAGGACTAGCGTATAATCGCAAATAGTGGTATTTAATTAACGGCTTCTTGTAAGCCAGCACCTCAGTTATTATATTTATTATCCTATATCGTTTACAGTTATGAAACAGTTCCTCCTACTCCTGTTATTCCTCTCCAATGCCGCTATGGCACAGCAATCCATGCAGTTGTGGTACAAGCAGCCCGCCCGCAGATGGGAAGAAGCGCTTCCCGTGGGCAACGGCCGCATGGGCGCCATGGTGTATGGCCGCGCTGAAAAGGAAATACTCCAGGTGAACGAAGAAAGCGTTTGGGCGGGCGTCAAATTCAACGATGCCAATCCTAATGCCTATAAAGTGCTGGATACCATACGTAAGCTCCTCTTCGAAGGCAAGAACCAGGAAGCGCTTGTTATTGCACAGGCCAACTTCCTCGCGGTGAATGCGGAAAATTCTGATAAAACAGCCCGTGCCTTCCGCTCCCACCAGACGCTGATGAACGTCTATATCAATTACGGGTTTGCTGCTTACGACGATTACAAACGCAGCCTGAGCCTCGAAACCGGCATTGCCACCACCACTTTCAAAGTGAATGGGGTGGAATATAAACAGGAAGTGCTGGCCTCCGCGCCGGACAACGTGATCGTCGTGCAGATCAGCGCGTCGAAACCCGGTTCCATCAGCGCGGTATTCAGCGTAGACAGGCCCGATACCAGGGACACGGCTTCCCGCTTCACGGATTGCAAGGTGACGGCTGCCGGTAACCAGCTGGTGATGAATGGCCAGATCAACGACCGGAACGGCAGGGAAGACCGCGGCCCCGAGGGTTTGCATATGAAATTCGCCGGCATCGTGCAGGTAGCGAATACAGGCGGCAGCAAAGCCGCGACCGGCCAGGATATACAGGTGAAGAACGCAAACACCGTAACGCTGTACATCCAGGGCGCTACCAATTACAATCATACCAAACAGGATTTCGAAAACTCAGTTTCTGCGCTCAATAAATGTAAAAAGCTGCTGCAGGCCGCCGCTGTAAAAAGTTATGCAGCCATCTCCCAACGCCATATCCAGGACCTGAAGCCTATCATGGAACGGGTAAGCCTGCGGATCAACGGGGAACAGGAGGGCGACATACCGACCGACGAACGCCTGAAAAGAACTAAAGAAGGTATTGAAGACCCGCACCTGATCAGCCTTTTCTTTCAATATGGAAGATACCTGCTGGTATCAAGCTCGCGCGCGCCGGGCGTTTTGCCTGCCAACCTCCAGGGTATCTGGAACCAGCATATCGATGCGCCCTGGAATGCAGACTTCCATACCAATATCAATCTCCAGATGAACTACTGGCCCGCGGAAGTGACCAACCTTTCGTTCACTACGGTGCCTTTGTTCGACTTCATGGATTATATCAGGCCGCAGGGGCGCATTACGGCAAAGAAGATGTACAATGCGCGCGGCTGGGTAGTGCATCATGCCACCGATGCATTCGGCAAAACCGGTGTGCAGAACGGCGTGGCATGGGGAACCTTCCCGATGGCGGCCAGCTGGATGTGCCTTCATTTCTGGGAACATTTTGCTTTTACGCAGGATTATGTCTTCCTGAAGAACAAAGCATACCCGGTGATGAAAGAACATGCGCAGTTCGTGGAAGATTACCTGGTGAAGAGCCCTGAGGGATACCTGGTGACCTCGCCCGGCAGCTCTCCCGAAAACCAGTTCCTGCACCCGGTTACGGGCAAACCTACCGGCTTAACCTATGGCCCGACGATGGACAGCCAGATACTCCGTGAATTCCTCGCCAAATGCATCGCCGCCGCCAAAGCGCTCAGAACAGACTCCGCTGATATTGCCCGCTGGGAAAACATCATCGCGCAGCTGCCGCCCACCAGGACAGGTAAAGACGGCCGCATACTGGAATGGATGCAGGAATACCAGGAGGCGGAGCCCGGCCACCGCCACATCTCCCACTTATTCGGCCTGCATCCCGGCACCCAGATCACGGAACAAACGCCGGCGCTTTACGAAGGCGCATTGCGCACGCTCACCGGCCGTCTCGCCAAAGGCGGCGGCCACACCGGCTGGAGCCGCGCCTGGATCATCAACTTCTACGCGCGGCTGAAACAGGCTGACAGTGTAAGAAACCACCTGCAGGCGCTCTTCGCGAAATCCACCCTGCCCAACCTTTTCGACAATCATCCTCCTTTCCAGATAGACGGCAATTTTGGCGGCACAGCAGGCATTGCCGAAGCATTGCTGCAAAGCCACGGCGACTACGTTGAACTGCTGCCTGCGTTGCCCGCCCAGTGGAGCTCGGGCAAAGTGACCGGCCTTTGCGCCCGGGGCGGCTTTGTGCTGGATATTACCTGGGAAAACGGTTCGCTGGCAGGGGTGAAAGTACGGTCCACTACGGGCCGCAACCTCGTGCTTAAATACCGGCAGCATCTGCTGCCGCTCACCGTTGAAAGAGGGAAGGAGATCGTTGTGCCCGTTGAGCAATTGTTATAAAAACCACGTTTATCATATGAAGCCACTGAAATGTTTGTTATGGCTGCTATTGCCATTTACGGCTGCGGCGCAGCAGTACAAGCCCACCTGGGAATCGCTGGACAGCAGGCCGGTTCCCGCATGGTTCGAGAATGCCAAGTTCGGGATCTTTATTCACTGGGGCGTTTATTCCGTTCCCGCATGGGCGCCTAAAGGCGTGTACGCCGAATGGTACCAGTACTGGCTGCAATCCAAACGGGTAGGCGGCAACAACAACCCCAAGCCCACCGCCGTGTACGACCATCACGCCAAAGTTTACGGCGCCGATTTTTCGTACTACAAATTCGCGGATTTGTTCAAGGCGGAAGATTTTGATCCTGACGCCTGGGCGAAGCTCCTCGAAAGATCAGGCGCGAAATACGTCGTGCTCACCTCCAAGCACCACGACGGGTTTGCGCTCTGGCCCAGCAAAGAAGCCAGCAAAGCATTCAATACC
>CBFHAF010000146.1:0-8584 GCA_965653435.1 uncultured Chitinophaga sp. | reverse complement strand
AATGAATTCAGATTTACTGATTCGAGGATATTCAGATCAAATTGCTTACTGTCATCTGCCTGCTGGTTCCAGGTGTAGAAAGTTCTTAAGGTGGTAACTGTGGCAACGGGCTTTATGTTATCGGTTACCAGTTCCATGTAGAGATCGGTGAATGTTCCGTATGCCGTGGCGAATTCCTTGTAAGTTCCACGCAGTAGCCTTTCGCAATCTTCCAGGTCCTGGATAGCTTCTTCTCTGGGGAATATATCGGTAGGAGGGGCTTCCAGGAAAGACTTTCCACAGGAATAAAGCGCCAGAGCCAGTATAAAAACGAGATTGAGTTTGTATATCCCTTTCATTTTCCGAAAATTTTAGAATGATGCATTTAACCCGATAGAATACGTACGTGTTAACGGGTAGGCGAATCCGGCCCCTCCCGCGGTATTAATTAAGTCGGGGTCTATACCGGCAGTACTGGACCAGACAGAAAGATTATTTCCCTGAATATAGAGTTTAAGCGATTCTACAGGGATGTTGTTCTTCAGGCGATTGGGCATTTGCCATGAAATTCTGGCATTCTGAAGCCGGATATAGTCTGATTTTTGAAGGAATCTTGTTGAAGGCTGCTGGATTGTTTGAGAATTCATGGTCCTTTTAGGATTGGCGGTAATATCTCCTGGTTTTTGCCAGCGATCCAGCGCTTCCGCGGAAATGTTGGTATATGGGTACTGTCCATCGTTCAGCAGGTCTGCAAGCCCTGTGTTATACAGGTGCCCGCCATATTGATAATAGAACTGGAACATCAACTCAATATTTTTCCATCGGAATGTGTTAAATACACTTCCAAATCCGTCAGGCTGCATTTTTCCTACGAATTCTTTTTGTGCATCATTGTATATGTCGGTGGGTTTTCCATCCGCGCTTTTCCATTGCGGATTGCCGTTTTCACTATTTACTCCCATCCAAACAGGCATATAATAGCTATTATACTCCCGGCCTTCCTCATTAGAGAAAATATTGCTTACAATATTGAGTTTGTTGTTTGATTTTACCAGCTTGTTGCTATTTGTGCTCCAGTTTCCGTTGACCGTCCAGCTGAAATCCTTTTTCCTGAT
Source organism: uncultured Chitinophaga sp. (assembly GCA_965653435.1). Taxonomy (GTDB): domain Bacteria; phylum Bacteroidota; class Bacteroidia; order Chitinophagales; family Chitinophagaceae; genus Chitinophaga. Next base: position 7,490 of record CBFHAF010000146.1, on the reverse strand, counting down.
TATCCTTCCGGATAGGCTGAGCTCCACACCTCTGTTTCTGATATCGCCAATATTATCCATAACAGTAGTATAGCCTGAATAAGATGGCAGGCTGCGGGCATATATCAAATTATTAGTGTACTTGGTATAGATGTCTGCCGTGAGAGACAGCCTGCTGTCAAGAAGGTCAGCCTGCAAGCCAACATTCCATTGTTTGGTTGTTTCCCATTTGATGTCCGGATTGCCGGTATTGTCCAGGGTGCCTACCAGGCCTGGTTCATTCAGGAAAAGAGTCGAAGTTATGCGTGTATAGCGCATAGCATTTGTAATAGCTGCTGCGTTGCCGGAATAACCGAAACTACCGCGTAATTTCAGGAATTGGACATTGTTTTTTGTTGCCCGCATGAACGGCTCCTCGCTGAGTATCCAGGCTCCGCCAAGCGACCAATAATTCCCAAATGGATTGTCGCTGCCAAATGCCGAAACCCCGTCTCTCCGCCAATTGAAACTGAGATTGTATTTTTGCCTGAAGTCGTAGCTGAAGTTTACCAGCTGAGAAAGGGTTTTTCTAAGCCTGTTATAACCTGAATAGTTGCTGAAGCTATAGTTGATGTTGCTTATATCTGTAAAATATGGGTCCACGTATTGGCTGTTTCCTTTTACACCGACTGAAATATATTTTGTCTGTTGTATCTGGGCTTCCTGGGCGGCCAGTACGTTTATAGAATGCTGCCCCAGCTGTAACTGGTACCTTAATGAATTGGTCAGTTGTATGTTTGCGTTCCGGGTATCATAATCGGTGATCTTGGCGTTGGTGCCACGACGATACAGTCTTGGATCCTGCTTGATCTTGTTCTCCGTATTCATATAATCCAGGCCCACTACAGACGAAAAAGTGAAATGACGGAGAAAAGAGACATCTGCATTAAATGAAGTTAGCACGCGGTATATTTTTGTACGGTCATAGGCGTATTCCACTTCCAGTGCCGGGTTAACGAAATCGGTCAGATAGGAGTGACCCCATGGATATCTCGGAATATAATTGCCGTATTGGTCGCGGATAGGCAGCAGGGGAGAAAGGTATTTGGCCAGGAAGGGGCTGCCGGTCACTTCCGATTGGGTTTGCGCTGTATTTTGGATATTGTAGGAAAGCAAAGAAGTAATGCCAAATTTGAACCAGTCCGCGAATTTGTTATCCAGATTGATGCGTAACGACGCTCTTTCATAATCGCTGCCTTTAATCAGGCCATTCTGCTTGGAATACTCAAGGTTCAGGTAATACAATTGAACCGGAGATCCACCTGAAAGGCTCAGGTTGTTAGAAAAAGTATATGCGGGTGATTTTATAAACTCCTTATCCCAGTCGGGAGTGGGGTGAAAAACGGTGTCCGTACCGGAAACATGGTAGTAGGGGAATTTTGAGAACAGATCAGCCCTGATAGCAGGATCTGTCCATGTTATGGGATCAGTATTCCTGTATGTTTCGTATAACAGGTCCAGGTATTGTTGCTGGGAAACCAGTCTGGGTTGTGTTGGGGTGGAAAAAGCGGCGTCTGTCTGGTGGCTCAGTGTAATACGGGGCTTTCCGGTATGGCCCCTTTTCGTAGTGATCATTATTACTCCATTGCTTGCTTTAGTACCGTACAATGAGATTGCCGCCGCGTCTTTCAGAACTGAGATTTCTGCGATGTCATCAGGGTTGATCTGAGCAAGCGGGTTACTAAGGGCTGTAGAAGTGGTGTTGCTGGACATTTTTTGAAAAGGCTCCTGGCTCACCTGCATGCCGTCTATGACGATCAGCGGATTTCTCACGGTAGAACCGGCGAAAATTTCGGTGCCCGTGGTTATGCCACGCACAAGCATGTTACTCAGCCCTGCGCCGGGCTGACCTGATCCACCCGAAATGCGCAGGCCGGGTACGAGCCCCTGCAAGCTTTTGTCGAAGGACATATTGGGAAGTGTTTTGATCTCCTCGCCCTTAACGACGCTTACAGCTCCTGTCACGTTGCGCAAATTAGAAGTACCGTAAGCCACCACCACCGTCTCATCCAGATTGCTCACACTGGGCTTCAGGTTAAAGACGATATTTCCTTCCGCACCAAGCGGTTTTTCCTGCGTTTCATAACCCGTATACCGTGCCTGGATGATCAGTTGTTTCGCCGGTACGTTAACAATGGTAAAAACACCGCTTACGGCGGTGGTAGCCCCGATATTCGTGCCCTTGATCTGCACCGTGGCGCCGGGCAGCGGCTGCCCGTCCTTGTCCAGCACCGAGCCGCTCACGGTGCGAAAAAGCGGCTCTCTTGTTTCTTTGTTTTCTTTCGGTTTCACGGCACCCGCTTTCAGCACGATCGCCTTGTCCATGATCGTCCAGCTGATGCCGCGGCTTTCCATCAGCGTTTCCAGCACATCTTCCAGCTTCGCGTTTGTCACGGTGATACTCACGGGATCATTCACCCGAAGGCTGCCCGTTGCGCTGTACATAAAATACAACCCCGTCTGCTTCTCAATGTCTTTCATTACGCTCTTCAATGCTACCTGCTCTGCTTTCAATGTCACTTTAAAATCGATTTGATGACCATTTGCGCTTGCGGATAAATGCAGGAATAGCACCATCCACAGCATTGCGAATCTTCGCAATGATAGAACAGGATAATGTTTCATAGATTTTTTGTTAAACGTTAGTTAAGGTTGCCGGTACAATTACATTCACAATCACTGCATCCGCAGTTTATTTAAAGACATGGAAACAGTACCGTCGGGTGAAGGGGGTTATGTAAAGGAATTGTTATGGCTTTTGAAAAGCTTGCCGGGCAAACGACAGCAACGCAAAAAAATAAATAATTCCAATTAATTGCTATCTTCGCCGCAGCATCATCCTTCCGGTTTAGCTAACCTTTTTTCTCCGTCATTAATTAATCTTTATTTTTCTCCGCCCGGCGCTTTATATGTGCAGGTTGAATTTATTTTGCCGCGTGGGTTGATTCATACTTGGCATGACAGCAGATCAACAAATGAACTTATTGGAAAGGCTGAAAGCCGGCAACAGCGAGGCTTTCGATGAAGTTTACACCTCTTACCGCAAATGGCTCTGGATCGCCGCGCTCGGCATCCTGCAAAATGAAGCCGATGCGGAAGAAGTGGTGCAGGAATTTTTTATCGAATTCTGGCAACGCATGGAACAACGGCAGTTTGATGACATCCAGCACCTGAAGAACTACCTCTTCATCAGCGTCCGCAACCGCTGCCTCAATAAACTCCAGCGCGATAAGGTCCACCGCAGGCGCAACGAACAGATGTTGCAACACACAGAGCTGTCCGTTTCCTGCAACCAGCTGGAAAATTCCGAACTGCAGCAACAGCTTAAGGAAGCCATCGCTAAACTGCCGCCCATCCGGTCGAAAGTTTTTAAGATGGGCTACCTGTTCAACTATACCCGCCGGCAGATCGCCACCATGCTCAACGTCAGCGAAGAAACCGTTAAAAAACACATGATACTGGCCTTGAAAGACCTGCGGCTCGCATTAAAGAACCGCGATGAATGACATTTTCACCTGCCGGCCGCATTCACCGGCTTCCTTTCTCTCAAAAACCGGGACAGGCCATTCACCCATACTCCCTTAAATCTTGTCTTTAATATATTATGAACATTCCGGAAGAAGAGCATATTTTCCAATTGATGAGCGAAAAACTGGCCGGCATTATATCGCAGGAAGATGACGCCCGTCTTTGCCACCTGATAGAATCCGACCCGCCAACGCGGGCCGCCTGGGAAGAATACCGTTCCCGGTTCCCGAAGGAGCACCTGGATAATCAATTCGCCGCGGCAGATCAGATCGCCTGGAAACCGCTGCCCCTTCGCAGGAAAATATTCAGATGGCAGTACGCTGCCGCAGCGGCAGCCATCGCCATTGGCGTATTCATGCTGCTGCCCGGGCGCGATCCGCTTCCCCGGCCCGCCGCCCCGGCCGGGGGCGTCCGCCTTACCCTGGCGGACGGACGGCAGCTCAGCCCCGGCCAGCCCGCCGCCTCCGCGCAGAAAGGATTTAATCTCGAGAAAGACAGCCTGCTCGTGGGCACGGACGCACCCGCGCCTGGTGGCTACAACGAGCTGGAAGTGCCCACCGGCATGGATTACCGCGTAGCCCTTCCGGATGGTTCCATTGTTTGGCTGAATGCCGCCTCCAGGCTCACTTTCCCGTTTGCATTCACCGGACCTGAAAGAAAGGTCACCATTCACGGCGAAGCATTTTTTGAAGTAGCCCCGGACGCCGGCCATCCCTTTATCGTGGAAACGCCCAACGGAAGGGTAGAAGTGCTGGGCACCAGCTTCAACGTGAACAGTTACGACAGCAGCAAAATAAAAGTGTCCCTTCTCACCGGTGCCGTACAGGTGCGCCAGGGAGAGCAGGCGCTGCTCCTGAAACCCGGCCGCCAGGCCGTGATCACTCCCTCCGGCAGCATGCAGGAAACTTCCTTCGCCGAAGAACAAACCCTCAGCTGGCGCAAAGGCTGGTTCTTGTTTGAAGATACCCGCCTGGCGGAGATCAGTGGCGTCATCAGCCGCTGGTACGGCGTGGAAGTGAAAATGGACGGGGAAGAAGTGGCGAAACAGGTATTCACCGGCCGGCTGGATAAAAGCACCGCACTGAAAGTATTCCTCGAACAGCTGAGATCCACTACCGTAATCGATTATTATTTCGATGACGCCGGCGCTTTACATTTCAAGTAAGTTCCCCTGATAATAACACCCGGCAGGCTGCAGAAATGCAGCCTTTTTTTTTGCGGCCGGCTGTCGCACTGCCAGCGGCACTACCGGCGGTCATCCGCCGGAAACCCCGCTGGCACACTGTTCGCCGCCATCCCCGGTATAATTTGCTGAGTATCAATGAAAGAAGATCCTGGTCTTTTATACCGGGAAACCGGAATATATTTTTTCCGTTTTCATTCCTCCGTTGGTAAATCACACCCCGCACCTCCGTCTGTATAATTGATTTTGGGCCGAAACCCTTGTATCCACGCTCTGCAATGGTTTGCATAACGGAATGTCTTTACCATCCGTAACAAAATCGTTTTAGCAAACAAAACATTTTATATTTTACCGCAACTATGGTACACAGATCGAAAAACAGCAAACCGGGCCGGTCATGGATCGGCTTTTTGTATGCATGCGGCGCAGGCCTGGCTCTCAGCCAGCCGGCGGCGGCACAGTCCGCCCAATGGCCCTTGCAGGATTTATCCGCCTTCAGGCAGCCAGGCAGCAGCTGGCAGCTCGCTTCAGACGTTCAGGCACGCCTCGGTAAACCCAACGTGCTCGAAACCTCCAAAGGCGCCGGCGTTCTTGTAAACCTCCCGGGTAAAAAGCAGCACGGGGAGGATCTTTTCACCAGCCAGGAATTCGGGGACATAGACCTGGAACTGGATTATATGATGGCCGAAGGCTCCAACTCCGGCATCTACTTCCAGGGCCGCTACGAACTCCAGCTGCTTGACAGCTGGGGCGTCGGCAATCCCCGCCCGGGCGACAACGGCGGTATTTACGAACGTTGGGACGACAGCAAACCCGAAGGCCAGAAAGGCTACCAGGGCTACGCCCCGCGCCAGAACGCCAGCAAGGCCCCCGGCCTCTGGCAGCACCTGAAAGTGTCTTTCCAGGCGCCACGTTTCGACGCTTCCGGCAACAAAATTGAGAACGCCCGCATCATCCGCGCAGAGCTGAACGGCGTGCTCATCCACGAAAATGTAGTGCTGCAAGGCCCCACCCGCGGCTCCATCGGCGGCGGCGACGAAAAAGCGACCGGCCCCATCCGCATCCAGGGCGACCATGGCGCGGTTGCTTTCCGCAACATCTCCATCAGGGAATTCAAAACACCCCGCCCCGAACTTACAGGGCTGCAATACAGCGTGTTCGGCGGGCAGTATAAAAAAGACCTTTTCCTCACCGCGAAGCCGCAGGCAACAGGCACTTCTAAAATATTGACGGCCAACGCAGGGCCCTCGTTCCAGGAATACGTGCTGCAATACACCGGCAAGCTGAACGTGAAAGAAGCAGGCGAATACAACCTCGGCCTCAGCATGCAGGGCGGCGGCGGATTCATTAAAGTTGACGGCAGGAACGTTACCGAATTCGGCCAGAACCGCGGCAAAGTACAGCTGCCCGCCGGCGAGGTGCCCATCGAGATCGTTTACGCCCGCTCCGGCGAATGGGGCAGCCCTTCGCTGGGAATGGTCATTTCCGGCCCCGGCGTGCGCGACTTCTACACCGGCGACGCGATCACGCCCGACGATACCGACCCGATCATGGTAAGTGCGGATCAGAACACCATCCTCCGCAGTTTTATAGATGTGCCGGGCAGCCAGCAGAAAGTGGTGCATGCTGTGTCTGTCGGCAGCCCTGAAAAAGTGCATTACACTTATGATATGGACAAAGGTATGCTGGTGCAGGTATGGCGAGGCCGCTTCCTGGAAACCACGCCTATGTGGCACGAGAGGGGCAACGGCACCGCGCGCCCCCAGGGTGCTGTCCAGCGTTTCGGCACGCCGTTCTTTACCCTCGCCAGGCTTGCTTCCCAGCAGGACGCATGGAACGCGGATTCTACCGGCAGCGGCTACCGTCCCAAAGGATATGTGCTGGATGAAAAAGACAGGCCCACGTTCCGTTACCAGATCCACGGCAGCACCGTTACCGATGCCATCCGTGTGTTTGAGGACGGCCATGGCCTCAGCCGCGAACTGACCGTTTCAGAGCCGGCGGCGGATCTTTATGCCAAGCTCGCCGAAGGCTCGCAGATCGAAGCGCTGGACAAGAACCTGTACCTCGTGGATGGAAAAGCCTGGTACCTGCAATTGCAGGACGCCGGCGGAGCCAAACCCATTGTACGCGATGCGGCAGGCAAAAAAGAACTGATCATCCCCGTGAAAGGCAAGCTCAGCTATTCCATCCTTTTCTAACCAACTTTACTGACAGACACCAGTATGAAAAATATCATAAAGAAAGCGGCGATGTACCTGTTGCCGCTCATTACACAACTACCGGCACAGGCGCAGGAAACGCCCAAGGAAGAAGATTATTTCAGGATCATGAAGATGAGCGCGCCGGAAGGCACCCTGCTGGAAGTAGGCGGTTTAACCGTGCTGCCTAACGGCGACCTCGGCGTGGCTACCCGCCGCGGCGACGTGTTCATCGTCGAAAATCCAACCAGCCGCAGGCCCTTTTTCCGCAAATTTGCCAGCGGCCTGCACGAGATACTCGGCCTCGCTTACAAGAACGGTTCCCTCTACTGCGCGCAGCGCGGCGAGCTCACCCGGCTTGAAGACACCAACATGGACGGCAAGGCCGACGTGTATGAAACCGTATATGCATGGCCTATTTCAGGCCATTACCACGAATACAGCTTCGGCCCGAAACTGGCGCCCGACGGATCGTTTTTCGTATCCGGCAACGTGGCTTTCGGTAACGAAGAATGGTGGCGCGGTGAAAGCCGCGTTCCCTGGCGCGGATGGATGATGCA
>CBFHAF010000145.1:0-8593 GCA_965653435.1 uncultured Chitinophaga sp. | reverse complement strand
TGCGATGTGCAGGCCGTCATTGCGAGGAGCCGCGGGGGGATTGTGCAGGGCGCGACGAAGCAATCTCCAACATTGAGGCATGCTACTAATTCCAACGCAGGAGATTGCTTCCTCGCCCCACCCGCCAGGCCCCGCTGCTCCTCGCAATGACGATTTGCTCATTACTTCTTATACCCCGGCGTCAGCTCGCTCAGGTTGCTGTATGCGTTTTCGCCGCTGGCCACTCTTTTTATCCTTATCCGGATGTAACGGATGCGCGGTGTTTCGGTAGAGAAGCTCACCGTGTACGGGCCTTTCCCGTCATCGGAGCGGCTCACTTCCTTCAGCAGTATCCAGCCCTTGGCCAGCGCATCGTCCCTCCAGCCGTCATCGTTGCCCGGCACGGAAGTAGCGGCGTTGGTAATATCGGCAATCCCCCACACTTCATATTCTACCGGGTTGTGGCAGCAGTCGCGGCCGGTTACTTCCAGCGTTCTGAGGCTGTCGTAGGCCTTGCCCATATCGAAAGTGAAATGATGCGGCAAACGGCTGTCTCCGTTGGAGTGGAAAATATTCGGATAACCCTGCGGCCCTTCCGAACCGTCCCACAACCGGGAAACGCTGGTCTGTCCTTCGTAAGGCTGCACGTCATACGGCAGGTTCATTTCCCGGAAAAGGGATTTGTCGCACTTCACGATCCCGAACTCTATTACCGGGAAAGTATCAACCAGGCTTACGGAAAAAGTGTCCAGCGCGATGCGGTTCGGCGTGTAGTACGACTGGTATGCTACTTTGGTGCCGTATTTGAAATCGTTCAGCGTAATGGAATTCTGATCAGGCGGCAGCGGCACTTCCTTTTGTTCACCCGCTGTATTAATGTAACGAATATACGTAATTGTGTTCGTTGAATCCGCCGGCAGGAAATTAAGCCTGATCTCGTTGCCGTTGTCGTTCAGCAGCTTGTAGGGATCGGTAAGGTTCACCGGCCGGTTCATCAGGCTGTTCCGGTAAGTGCCGCCATATACCCTTGCATTCTGTATCTCTACGGGGATGGAGCGGTTGCCGTTCTTGTCGAACGAATGGACGAAGAATGAGTAGGTGTATTCCTGCAGGCCGTTGATGACCGTAAAAACGGTATCGGAAGGGCTGTGCGTTGAAGCGGCCACTTCCGTGGAATCCGCATAATTGTTCCAGTATATCCGGTATTTCGTAACGGAAGGATCGGGGCTGGGCGACCAGCCGATGCCGAGGCGGAGATTGCCGGGCCTGGTGAAGGTTTGTGTAATGGCGCCCGGGTATTTGAGCTCCTGCCCGTTGAGGAAGTCTTTGAAATCATCCGGCTTCTGCGTGCAGGATGCCAGCAGGCAAACCAGGCCAGTGATCCAGAGAAGGGATGGATTTTTTATAAACATATACGCTCTTTTATGGATTACCTGGGGTCGCCCCAGAATGTCAGTTCGGCTACGTTAAAAAAGTTGTTGGTCAGCGATGCATTTTCCAGGCACTGGAAACGGATGTAACGCACTTTCGGCAGGTCCAGCGAAAAGTTGAAGCTGAAGCCCGCATTCCAGGTATCGAGGTCTGCATTGGTATACTGCGGGTTCGGCAGGCCTGAAGGTTTTGCGGGAAGGCGGAAAGTGCCGAGGTTGATCCACCCGTTGGGGGATGTTTCTCCCACTCCCGGCGCGCCGGGGCCGCTGGGCAATGTTTCATCCACAGGATCGGATGCGCGGCCCCATAAGGTCCAGGTGAGCGGGGCCCCTGCCTGCCAGAGCCAGTTGCCGCTTCCGTCTATCCCCCGGTTCCAGATCGTATACCGGCTTAGCTTGGCGCCCTGCCCCATGTCGAACGTGATCACGGCCGGCCATACCAACGGCTGGATAGGCTGCTCGGTATGATAACCCGGCGATCCCGTATTGCCGTTCCAGAGGTTCTGTATCTCCCAGCCAAAGCCGGTACGGACGTCGGACGGCAATACGTAGCCGTTGAATTTTGATTTATCTATCTGCACCTCATAGATCGGTTTCACCGTCGTAAAGAAGGTATCTGATATATTCCCCCACTGGTCCGTAATATAAATGCCGAACTGCTTGGGAATGGTGTCATAACCGCGCAGGCTATACGAAATCGTATCGCGGTTGGTATAGTTCTGGTTAATGATCTCCATCTGGGCGGTACGCGGGTCGCGGCTGATGGTGATCACGCCCAGGTTGGCTTTGGAACGGTTCAGCACATTGATGTTGATGCCCCCGAAATCCGCCTTCGTGCTGATAGTGGGAAAAGCTTCCAGGTAAGCCGGCGTGCCGGGGTGCACGGTCACTTCCACGGGGTCGGACTTTACGTCGGCACGGCTCACCGCTTGCAGCGTCACTTTATAGTCCTGGCTTTTTTCAAAACCGCCCACGCGGATCGTATCGGAGTAAAACGACGATTTGGTCTGCCTGCTGGCGCTGCCGTTGATCATATAGCTGGCCTGCACGTACAGCACGTTCTCGGAAGCCGGGAGGTCGTAGGTAATGATGGCGGAACCGGCCTCGTTCTTCACCTGTACATTGGTAACGGGCCCCGGTTTTGTTTTGTCGGCAGACACTACGTCTTTATAATCGGCCACCTTGCTGCAGGAGAACATCCCTGCCGCCATCAGTGCCGGCAGCAGGCGCTGCAACAATTTTTTATATCGGTTTGTCATAATCATATTTTGAACGGTTCGCGAAGAGGTTTACCAGTAAGGAGTTTGAACCAGGCTGGGATTGGTGATCAGGTCGTATTCCTGGATGGGGAATAAATAATCCTTCAACCCGAATACAGGCTGATACACTGTGCTCAGCTGGTAATAACCCGCCACCGTCCTGTTAAATACGCTCCATCCCTGGAAGGGGGTGGACAGTACGGATTGCAGCTCTTTCCAGCGGCGGAGGTCCCAGCCTGCCTGGCCTTCGAACGCAAGCTCGATCCTTCTTTCCTGGTGTATGATCTGCCGCAGGCCTTCTTTGGTGGTGGGTTTGGCGGGATTGCGCGAGTATTGCGACCAGGAAGCCAGCACACCCGGCAGCCCTGCTTTTTGTCTTACCTTGTCCACCCAGGAATATACTTCCGCAGTTGGGCCGTTCACTTCATTGAGGCATTCCGCATACAGCAGCCAGAGGCCCGACAGCCGGATAAAGGTCCAGGGATAGGTATGCCAGACGGTGTTCTGGCCGGGAACGGACTGGTAATGCACCAGCTTCTTGGGCCAATAGCCGGTGGCGTTATACCGCGTACGGTCCGGCGGTGAAGCATAGCCGTTCACGGCGTTCACGAAGTTGGGATTGTTGTCGTTCGTATTGCCTGATCCGAACCAGGTGGCGCCGTCGAAGGAAACGCTGGAATAATAGCGCGGCTCGCGGTTGAAGTTGCCCTTCACGGTCGTATAGTCCTGCTTGATGTAATAACGGTGCGCCTCATCGCCCGTCTGCAGCTGGTAACGGTTCACGTAATCCCATGTCTTGTCTTCATTGATCGGCACGCCGTTCCTTGAATAGAATATTTCTGACTGCGAAACAGGCACGGAGAAATTAGAATAAACGGCGAAGACGTTAGCCGCGGCTTCGGCGGTCACCCTCGGCATGGACATATACTGCCACCCGTAATGCGGGTTGAGCGTCCACACCTGCTCAGGGTTCCATCCGTCCACGAAAGCGCCCTGCAGAGTGAGCAGCTGCCGGGTTTGGTCGGACATGCTTACGATATTGCCCTGTATCCTCAGCTCGTAAGGTTTTGCACCGGCAGCCACAGCCGCATCGATAGCCGCTTTGCAGGCGTCCGCGGCACGTTGCCATTTCGCGGGGTCCGCAGTTGCGGGAAACAGGCTTTGCCCTTCCCTGCCTTTAAACGAGGTATAATCGGGATTGCCGTTGAAAAGCGGGCTGGCCTGCGTGGCAAGCGCTTCCGCCTTTACAGCCAGCGCGATGGTTGAGGTAATGCGCCCCGCTTCCGCGGCGGCATTCTGGATCGCAGGCGGCAGGTCCGCGATCGCTTCGTCCAGCGTTTTAACCACGTAGCTGAAGCAGGAATCAAGCGTTTGCTGTTTCTGCCGCACTTCCTCCGAGCTGGCGTTGATGGGAATGGCTTTATCCGCAATGGGAATGGGGCCGTACATGCGAAGCAGCCAGTAATGGTAATAGGCTTTCAGGAATTTGGCTTCGGCGGCCCATCTTTTCCGGTCGTACGGCTGCACGTCCAGCGGCAGGTGGATATTGTCCAGGAAAATATTGCACATCCGGATGGATTCCCAGAGCTTAAGGCCCATGTTATACCCGTCCCAGTAATTATGCAGGGGATTAAGGCTGTTCTGCAGCCCGCGCATCAGGTTGAAGCCGCCGTCGCCGCCCTGGCCGCCGAGCGTGGTCTGGTCCTGCATGTTGATAGGGAACAGCACTTCGCCGGAAGCTGTAAAGCCGGCGTTCCTTCTCACGTCCGACAAGCTCTGCAGATTGGAATAACAGCCGAACAGGTAAGCCTGCGCTTCGTTCGCGTTGCTGAATGAGCTGGACAGGGTGGCTACATTATCGGGAGTCACATCGAGGTATTGTTTGCACCCGGGCAAAGCCGCCAGGGTACAACCAGCCAGGAATATTCTGATCAGTATTTTCATATCCTCTTTTTTAGAATTCGAATTTTAAGCCGAGGTTATACACTTTCTGTATCGGGTAAGCAAAGCCATTGCCGGCCAGTTCCGGATCCCAGAGTTTGAATTTGCTGAAAGTGAGCAGGTTCAGCCCGCTGAAATAAATGCGCATGCTGTTCATGTGGATCGGCCTGCTCCATTTTTTAGGGAGCGTGTAACCGCCTTCCACGGACTTGAGGCGCATGAAGCTGCCGTCGCGCAGCCACCAGGTGCTGGTTTGCTGGTTGTTGGGGATCTCGTATGTGGACAGCCGGGGCCAGAGCGCATACAGGTTCTGATTTTCCTCAGACCAGTGATCGTTCGCATAAGCCTCCAGTATCTGCGCTTCTTTCGCGAAAGGCGCCGTTCCGAATACACCGTCGTCGAAATTGGTAGTGGCGGTGGGATTGATAAAGAAAGAAGACCTGGCCGAGCCCTGGAAAAAAGCGCTGAGGTCGAAATTCTTATACCCGACGGAGAACCCGAAACCATAAATGATCTGCGGTGTGGACGGCAGGCCGATGGGCACCTGGTCGTCCTGGTCGATCACGCCGTCCTGGTTCACGTCGCGGTATTTGATATCGCCGCCCATCGGCAGGTAATCACCGAACACCTGGCGGGGTGAATTGAGCGCTTCCTTATCATCCACGAAAAGCCTTTCCGCGATATACCCGAAGGGCTGGCTGATCATCCGACCGGTGCGGAAGCTCCAGGGATTAGGATATTCAGGTTCTTCAAGGTGTATCACTTTATTTCGGGTAAGGGTAAGGTTGCCCAGCGCCGAAGCCCACAAGCCCGAGTTGAAATCCTTGCGGTAATTGAGGTTCAGGTCGATCCCTTCGGAAAGGGCTTTACCGAGGTTGGAGCGGAGGTTGCCGAGGGCTGAATTTTCTATGCCCACGGTAACGGGAATGTAGCCGCGCTGAATAAGAATATTATACCTGTTCTCGCGGTATACTTCCGCGGTCACGTTCAGGTTGTCGAAGAAAGTGATCTCTGCTGCGAGGTTCGTTTTGCGGGAGGTTTCCCAGGTTACGTCGGGATTGGGATAGGCGTAGATGACAGTCCCCTTCATGGTCACCGAATTATTGGTGCCGAAATAAGCGCTGCCGCCGGAATTGGGCGCAACGTTAGACAGGTAGAAGAAACGCTGCGTCCTGGGGTCGCCGATGGCGTCGTTGCCCACGAGGCCGATGCTTCCGCGCAGCTTCAGCCGCGTGATCACATTTTTTATCCATCCCCTCCAGAAGTCTTCGCCGGATATCACCCATCCCGCACCGATCGTCGGGAAGAAACCAAAACGGTGCGCCGGTGCAAATTTTTCCGAGCCGTTGTAGCCAAAATTGAATTCCGCAAAATACCTGCTGGCAAACGAATAGCTGGCCCTGCCCGAAACGCTGAGGTTGCGGTTGGGCAGCGACGCCTGGAGATTGCCGGCGTTGCCGTTCAGCGTCTGCTGGCGGGTACCTATGATGGATGCGCCAACGGTATGCCGGCCGAGGGCGCGGCTGTAATCGATCCTTCCCAGCATGTACAGGTAAGTGTTCAGGTACTTGGGGCCTTCGTTGTAGCCGAGGTATTCCCTTGCGGCGCCTGGCTGCGGGTTCAGCCAGCGGAGCTTGTAATCGCCGCTCTGCTCGTCATAGCTCTGCACGTCGTAATAGAAAGGAAGGTAATTGCGGCTTACATCGAAATAAGAATAACGGTTGGTGCTGAACAGGCCGAAGAACGTTAAGCCGGGCGTAATGAACTTCAGGTTCTGGTTCAGCTCGAACTGCGCGGACATGCGCGATTCGGAAAAGCTTTTATAGCCGTACATCAGCGAAGCATAGGGGTTCGACTGAAGATTGCCGGTCTGGTTGATCGCGTTGCCGAAAAGGATGTGCCGGGTATTCCGGTTGGCACTGTCCGGCTCAAAAAAAGCCGGGAAGGAAACGGGATTGGAGTGCAGCGCCTGCGAATACAGGTCTGTTGCAAAACCGCCGCCCTGGTTGCTGATAGGGCCGGTATATTCATTGAAATTACCCCAGAGGCGCACGCCTACTTCCGTGGTGGAAGTAGCTTTAATACTGGTGTTGGCCCTCAGCTGGTAGTTTTCGAAACGCATGCCCGAGTTGAAATTGTTGACGGGGTTCACCTGCAGGATACCATTGTCTCTCGAATAAGAGCCCGCCACATAATATTTTGCGAGGTCGTTGCCGCCGCTCACGCTGAAATTCGCGCGGGACGTACTGGTGCGCTCTTTGAAGATCTCGTCTATCCAGTCTACCGCGGGGTAGAGGTAAGGATAAAGGCCGCCTTCGCCGTTCAGCGTTTTCTGTGTGCCGATGATCTTGTTCGGGCTGTAAAAAGGAGTGGCCAGCGGATCCCTTGTGGTCAGCGCTTCGTTGTACGTGCGCATATAAGTGATAGGGTCCGCGAGCTTAATGCTTTTGGTGGGGGAAGAAATCGCGGATTCAACACGAAGCTCTACTTTGGCTTTGCCCGCTTTACCTTCCTTGGTCGTAACGAGGATCACGCCGTTGGCGCCCCTGGCGCCGTACAGCGCGGCGGCGCTCGCATCCTTCAAAATGGAAAAGCTCGCAATATCATCCACCTGCAGCCTGGCGAGGTCGCTGGCTGTGAGCTCGATGTTATCCACGAGAATGAGCGGGCTGTTGCTGTAACCGAGTGTTGTAACGCCGCGGATAAAAAAGGAGGCGTTGTCCAGCCCGGGCTGCCCTCCCCTTTGGAATGAAATAACACCCGCGACCCTTCCCGCAAGGGCATTGGTGAGGTTGCTGGCGGGTATCTTAAGTTCCCCCGGCTGTATGGACGTAACGGAGCCCACCACCGCCTCCCGCCTTTCGCGGCGGCCGAATGCGGTGATCACCACGGCTCCCACGGTGTCTACCGCCATGGACAGGTAAACCGTTACCGGCCTGCCTTTCTGTACCACCAGTTCCCTGGATTGGTAACCGACGCAGGAAAATTCAAGAACGGCCTGGCTGCCGGAAACATCCAGCGCGAAAGCGCCCGACCGGTCTGTACTGGTCCCCTGCCTGGTTCCTTTAATGACGACCGATGCACGGTCGATCGGGAGGCGCGTCAGGCTGTCCACCACATGCCCGGTGATAGGCCCTGCATTTTGCGCGGAAGAATTCAATGAAAAGGTAAGCAGGGAAATGAGGAGCAGCAGCACTGCCGGCATGCGGCAACGCAAACACTCCCGGCTGCTGGAGCAAGAAGATCTGATGTTCATATTCTGGCGATTGTAAATTGATTGGAACCTGCCTATGCTAAGCCTCTAATGCATAGTGGTTGAATCTATTGGCTGATACATAACGTGTATAACATAACGTGCTGACGCATAACGTGATAAAAGCGATTCTCACTGCCATAGGCATTGTACTGCAATGCAGCGCATTGTGCTGTACTATACTATACTATATCGCTAAGTTATTACAATATTCCGATCTTCCAAAAAAATTGGTGTTTAAACGCAAAGAAGTTTTCAAGCGGGCTTTGTTATGGGGTAAACAAGCGGTTATTTTTCACGCGTGAGCTCGAAGATGCATGCGTCCGCGGGCGGTACGGAGAGCTGTTTTTGTGCGGACGCCGTACGGGTGTCGCCGGAGAAGAGCTCTTTTATTTTCCAGCGGGTGTTTTTCCCGTTGCCTGATAACTCAGCGGGGATATTTATGGTTTGCGCCGTGTTGCCGTAATTGAATAAAGCGATGTAAAGCCGGTTGCCGTCGTGCCGGTAAAGCTGTTCTACTCCCCTGTTGCCGGTGTTGCCGAGCAAGGGGCGGAAACTTTTTCCTTTTGCCGCCAGCATCAGGAGATCGGGATTCTGCAGGAGTTTCCGGGCGGTCCAGGTCCATTTGCCGGCGGAGGAAAAATCGTCGCCCGTGATAATGGAGCCTGTTACCAGCGCGGCTGCCAGTCTTGCCCTGTTCACGCCGTCGCTTTCAGCGCCAAATACGATAT
>CBFHAF010000144.1:0-8615 GCA_965653435.1 uncultured Chitinophaga sp. | reverse complement strand
ATAAAAAAAGGGATATATAACAAAATGAGGACCAGTTTTCAGGCTTCGAGGGGGGAACCGGGCTCTTTCCTGAAATGGTTGAACACCAGCCTGTCTGCCCAGGCGGGGAACAGCCTGCTGAGCAGCACGGTGAGTCTGCCCTGCGTGGTGAGTATCAGCGTGCGTTTCCGCTGGATGATGGCCCGCAGCGTGTGGCGCGCTACGTCTTCGGCGCTCATCAGCTGGTCTTCTTTCAGCGGGGTCTCTTTCTGGGATTGCCCGGTTTTATCGAGCGCGGTGTTCCGGATATTGGAGGCGGTGAAGCCGGGGCATACCCACATCACGTTAACGCCTGTATGGAGATTTTCGGTGCGGAGGGCTTCCAGGAAACCCTGCATGGCAAACTTGGAAGCGGAATAACCGGTGCGCCCGGGCAGGCCGCGGTATCCGGCGATGGACGAAACGCCCACGATCGTGCCTTTATTGGCGGTGATAGACGGGAGGGCGTATTTAGTGCAATACACGGTGCCCCAGAAGTTGATGTCCATCAGGGATTTGAGCACGTCAGGGCCTGTATCCTTAAAAAGGGCCCGCATGCTGATGCCCGCGTTGTTCACCAGCACGTCTATTTTACCGAAGCGGTTAAGAACGCTGTCTATGAACGCTTTGCATTCTTCTTCGCGGCTTACGTCCGCAACGAAGGTATGCAGCGCGTCGCTGCCCGCTTCCGCCGCCAGGGCCTGCAGGGCTTCCCGGTTGCGGGCGCACACGGAAACGCTGGCGCCCGCCTGCAAAAATGCAATGGCGAGGGCCCTTCCGATGCCGGAAGATGCGCCGGTGATCACGACAGAATTATGCTGGAATACGCTTTGCATCCCGCAAAAATAATGTGAAGCACCCCAATAGAAAAATTTATTGCAGGCTAAAAAAACAGTGCCTGCAATAAATTACGTCAAAAGCCGGTTAATGGGCATGGCCTTCTTCGCCGCTGTTCATCATTTTAGCCATCAGGTCGTTGGCGCCTTTCACGGCAAACTGTGCACCGGCGGGCGTTCCACCGGGCAATATCACTTCGGTGTACCCGTTGCCGCTGATCCCGGCGCCTACTTCAAGGCGTTTAAAATGATGCGGCTCTTCTTCCGCCATGAACACGTAGTATTTGTCACCATCCATCACGATGGCTTCATCGGGCAGGGAAGGCACTTCTGCCGCGCCGGTTTCCACCCAGGCTTTAAGGTAGGTGCCGGGCATCATTTCCTTGTCTTCCCGGTCCAGGTGGCAATGCACGCGGATAGTGCGGTCGCTGTCTATTTCACGGCCAATGAGATGTATGGTGGCAGTGCGTTCCTCCGTTTCGTTGGATAATACAAAGCGCACTTTGCGCCCGATCTTCAGGCGGGGGATGTCTTTCTCGAACACGGTCAGCTCCGCATGCAGGTGCTCCGTATCTACGATCTCGAACATGGGCTCGTTCGCATTCACAAACTTGCCGATGTTAGCGTTCACCTTCGTTACGTAGCCGCTGATAGGCGCTACTACGGGGATGGCGCGGATGATGGTGCCTTTTTCGAGCTGGGGGATGCTGATGTTCATGAGCAGCAGCTTCTGGCGAAGCCCTTCCATGCGCACTTTAAGGGTGCGGTGGTCCGCTTCCGTTTTCTGAAGCGTCTTTTTAGCGGTCACGTTCTCCCGGCTCAGTTCCTGCTGCCTTTCCAGCTCCTGGTCCAGGAAGCCCAGCTGCGCTTTTGTTTCCAGGTAATCCTGCTGCAGCTGGATATAATCAGGATGTTCCATTTCCGCGATCACCTGTCCTTTTTTCACCCAGTAACCTTCGAGCAATTGCGTATTCCGGAGGATGCCGCCGAAGGGCGTGGAAATGCTGAGCATCTGTTGGGGCGGCACGTCCAGCATGCCGTTCACTTTGATGGCGCCGCTGAGGGAACGTTTTTCCACGGCGGCGGTTTGCAGGCCGATGGTGCGGGCCTGCGCGGGCGTGAGCTCCACGACGTTCTCTTCCTGATGCTGTCCGGCGGCGGTGCTGTCTGCCCCGGAAGGTTTGGAGGCGTTGCCGCAGGAAACCAGCGCGGCGGCGGAAAATATGATCAGTAATCGTTGCATGTTCATTCAGGTTTGTTGCCAGCGAGGTATTGCAGGTGCAGGATACGCTGGTTGTAATTGTTGATCGTTTCAAGATGGCGCTGCTGCACTTCCATGGAGGTGCGCAGGTTCTGCAGGTCTTCCACATACCCGATCTCCCCGTTGGCGTAGGCTTTGCCGGCATGGCTGATCATCAGGTCCGTTTGCGGCAGCAGGGAGGTTTCGTAGTATTGAAGGGATTCTTTGTATTTGAGTGTTTCCTGGAGGCTTTCGTTGTACATGCCGGAGTAGTTGTGCTGCTGCTGCTCGTAGCGGAAAGCGGCTGCCTGGCGGTGCATGCCCGCGGCTTTGATCTTCGCGGCCTGGGGCCTGAACCACAATGGAATGGAAAGACCCGCTTCCAGCCCGTTGAAGCGGTTGCCGGATGTGGCCAGCGGCAAGCCTGAAGCATTCACGGGCGTGCCGTTGAGCGTTTGCGTGAAAAAGCCGACGGTGATATCGGGCAGCAGGCGGTTCTTTTCTACCTTCTGCTGCTTTTCAGCTATCACGGCTTGCTGACGGTACCAGAGCAGGCCCGGGTTCTGCGCCACGGCAGCGGAGTCTGCGGCGCCTATGCCGAGCGCATGCAGCGGCTCTTCCTGCACGTTTACGGGCGATGCCGCATTCATAAGGGTCCGCAGGCGCGCAAGGTACAGCCGCACGTCCGCCTTTACCTGCTGCAGCTGCGTGCGAAGTTGCTGCTGCTCGTTTTGCGCGGAGGTTTGTTCCAGCAGGTTGCTTTCCCCGGTGCGCAGCTTTACGCCCGCGGCTTTCACGAAGCGGGCATACACAGTGTCCTGCTCTTCCAGCTTGTGCTGCAATGCCAGCAGGTATTGGAGCTGGTACCAGGTACTTTTCACCTGGAAAATAAGATTGTTCCTGTCCGACGCCAGCTGCAGCTCGCTGCTTTTCACGCTTTCGCCTGCAAGGCTGCTTTGCGCGCCCAGCAGGGTAGGGAAAGGTATCTTTTGTGATATGCCGATGTTGTTATCATTTTTCACGTAGCTGTTGTACTGGCCGTATTGGAGGCTGACCTCCGTTTTGGCGATCTCCGGCGCGGCGGCGCGCAGCTGGCGGCCGGCGTTCACATCCATCTGCGCGGCCTGTATGCCGCGGTTCTGCTGAACGGCGGCGCTGATGCAATCGGGCAGGCTGAGCGGCTTTTCCTGCGCCCCGGCGGAGAACGGCAGGGCCAGCAAAGGCAATAACATAAGCTTGTTCATATGTCCTGTTTTTGACCTGATCTTTTCGAAATACAAATAGAACACGGGCAGCACGAGCAATGTGAGCAGGGTGGAGGTCACCAGCCCGCCGATCACCACGGTGGCCAGCGGTTTCTGCACTTCCGCGCCCGCGCTGCCTGAAAGGGCCATGGGCAAAAAGCCGAGCGAGGCCACGGAAGCGGTCATGAGCACAGGCCGCAACCTTAGCCGCGTTCCTTCCAGCACGATCTTCTCCAGGTCCGCCATGCCTTCTTTTTTCAGTCGGTTAAACTCGGCGATCAGCACGATGCCGTTCAGTACCGCCACGCCAAAAAGAGCGATGAAGCCTACGCCGGCGGAAATGCTGAAAGGCATGCCCCTCAGCACGAGGGCGAACACGCCGCCGATAGCCGCCATAGGAATGGCGGTGAAGATCAGCAGCGACTGTTTCACCGATCCGAACGTAAAGAAAAGCAGCAGGAAAATGAGGGCCAGCGCAACGGGAACGGCAACGGATAAACGCCGCTGCGCTTCCTGCAGGTTCTCGAACTGCCCGCCGTATGTGATGAAATATCCCGGCGGCAGCTTGATCTCGCGCGCTATCTTTTCCTGCACTTCTTTTACGACGCTGGCAATATCCCTGCCGCGCACGTTGAACCCGGTGATGATCCTGCGTTTGGCGGCTTCGCGCTGTATCTGGTTGGGGCCGGGGGCGTAGGTGATCTCCGCCAGCTGGTCCAGCGGCACCTGGCGCCCGTCGGGGGTGCTCACGAATACGTTCTGCACATCGCTGATGTTTTCGCGGCTGGATTGGTTGAAACGCACCACGAGGTCGTACCGCTTTTCCCCTTCATACACCTGCCCGGCGCTTTGCCCGGCAAACGCAGCGTTCAGCGCCTGGTTGGCGGTAGCCACGCTCAGGCCGTATTTGGCGAGCTGGCCCCTGTTGAGGCGCACCACGATCTGCGGGAGGCCTGTGATCTTTTCGAGGTAAAGGTCTTTGGCGCCTTCGGTTCCGCTCACAATCCTGCCTACCTGTTCGCTGAGGCTGGTGAGGGTTTGAAGGTCTTCTCCAAATATCTTCACGCCCACATCCTGCCTTACGCCGGATATCAGCTCATTGAAACGCAGCTGGATGGGCTGCGAGAAACCGAAGTTCACGCCGGGTATGGCATCAAGGGTTTCCTGCATTTTGCTCACCATTTCCTCGCGGGTGGAAGCGGAGGTCCATTCTTTTTTGTCCTTCATCAATACCATAACGTCCACGGCCTCCATGGGCATGGGGTCCGTGGGTATCTCGGCGGAGCCGATCTTGCCGACCACTTCTTTTACTTCAGGGTATGCTTTGATGAGCAGTTGCGAGGCAAGGTTGATCTTGTCTATAGATTCGGACAAGGAACGGCCGGTGCTCAGCCTCATTTCAATGGCAAGGTCGCCTTCTTCCAGCGTGGGTATGAACTCGCCGCCTAAACGAAGGAAGGTGACGAGGCTGGCGGCCAAAAGCAGCAGGGCCACTGCGGTCGTCAGCGCCTTTCTTCGCAGCGTGGCGCGGATCAGGGGGCTGTAACGGCGCTGGAGCCAGTCCATCATCCTGTCTGAAAAGTTGCGTTTGTGCTCCACGTTCTTGCTGAGGAAAAGCGCGCTCATCATGGGCACATAGGTGAGCGATAAAATGAAGGCGCCGAGGATGGCGAAGCTCACGGTTTGCGCCATGGGCCTGAACATTTTCCCTTCAATGCCCACCAGGGCAAGGATGGGGAGGTATACGATGAGGATGATAATTTCCCCGAAAGCCGCGGCGTTCCTGATCTTGCTGGCGGAGCTGTATACTTCTTCATCCATCTGCTTTTGCGAGAGCCTTTTCAGCGGGCTGAGGCCCAGGTGGTGCATGGTGGCTTCCACGATGATCACCGCGCCGTCTACGATCAGCCCGAAGTCGATAGCGCCGAGGCTCATCAGGTTGCCTGATACGCCGAACACGTTCATAAGGCTGATGGCGAACAGCATGGCAAGGGGGATCACGGAGGCCACGATGAGCCCGGCGCGGAGGTTGCCGAGGAAAATGACCAGCACGAAGATCACGATCAGCGCGCCTTCTATGAGGTTTTTGCTCACGGTTCCCAACGCACGGCCTACGAGGTCGCTGCGGTTGAGGTATACTTCCAGCTCCACGCCTTCAGGCAGCGACCTGCGGATCTGCTCCACCCGCTTCTCCACGCTTTTTACGACGGTGCTCGCATTTTCATTCTTGAGCATCATCACGATGCCGCCAACGGCTTCGCCGCTCTTTTTACCGTCTGCATGCGTGAGCGCGCCGTAACGGATGGCTTCGCCGAAGCGCACTTCGGCAATGTCGCGCACCAGAACAGGAAAGCCTTGCGAGGTGCGGGAAACGACGATCATGCCGATGTCTTCCAGCGAACCGATAAGGCCTTCGCTGCGGATGAAATATGTGTTGGGTTTTTTATCGATATACGCGCCGCCGGTGTTCTGGTTATTGTTCTCCAGTGCGGTGAACACGTCGTTGATGCCGATGTGGTGGCTGGCCAGCTTGTCAGGGTCCAGCGCTATCTCGTATTGTTTGAGCCGGCCGCCGAAGCTGTTCACTTCCGCCACGCCGGGCGTGCCCAGCAATTGCTGGCGCACCAGCCAGTCCTGTATGCTGCGCAGCTCCATGGCGCTGTATTTCTTTTCGAAGCCGGGCTTCGGATGCAGTACGTACTGGTATATCTCACCCAGGCCGGTGGAAATGGGCGATATTTCGGGATCCCCGATGCCGGGCGGGATGCGGCTCAGGGCTTCGCCCAGCTTTTCGTTCACCTGCTGGCGCGCCCAGTATATATCCACGTCGTCGTGGAAAATAACGGTCACGACGGAAAGGCCGAAGCGGGAAATGGAACGGATCTCTTTCAGTTCGGGAATAACGGCCATGGTTTGTTCCACCGGGAAAGTGATCAGCCGCTCCACCTCCTGCGGCGCAAGGGAAGGGCTCTGCGTGATCACCTGCACCTGGTTGTTGGTAATGTCCGGCACGGCGTCTACCGGCAGGCGGGTGAGGGAATACACGCCCCAGGCAATCAATGCGAGGGTCATCAGCCCGATGATCAGTTTGTTTTGTATGGAGAACCGGATGATCTTATTAAGCATTATTTAAAGCTGGATTTAACGGCGCATACGCACGCAATACAGCGTATGGCCATATACGTTAAAAAGGTTGGTCTACATTAAATGATCATCAGGAGAAACGGGGCGGCTGCCAGGGAATGGCGGTGAAGTCTGCCGCGGGGGAGCAGATGTACATATCCGGGATCTCAGCCATAGGCTGGGGCCGGGAAAAGAATACGGTAGTGGTGGGGATCGTGATGGTCACTGCACAGCAGTAGCAGGAACAGAAAGGGGAACAGAGGTCCACACCGGCTTCCTGCTCGGTAATGGGCATGTGGATGTAAGCCATGGTCTCCTTCCCGGAATCATGCACATGCCCGTCCGCACATGGTGTGCCTGAACAGAGAATGATCCATATGCTTAAAAGGAAGCAGAGCGCTTTCATACCTGCGAAGGTAGTTAAACCTGCCGGGCCGGCATAATGTATTTTTACAAACCGGTTGCAAAAAGGACCGGTTTTTGTTGCTTACATACCTGTATAAACGCGGAATCATATGTTACAGGACTTTGTAGTGAACAAAACAACAGACATTGCCGCCCCGGTGCCGGAAGTGTGGAAATTCATCACCACCCCGGAGGGTATGAAGGAATATCTTTTCGGCACCCATGCCATCAGCGACTGGAAAGTGGGCAGCCTCATCCGGTTCACGGGAGAATGGGAAGGGAAGCCGTATGAAGACAAGGGAACGATCGAAGTGATGGACGAGAACAAGGTATTTGAGTACACCTATTACAGTTCTTTCAGCGGCGTGCCGGACCAGTCGGAGAACTATACGCTGGTGCGCATGGAGCTGGAACCTATCGAAACCGGTACCCGCCTCACTGTAAAACACAGCAATTTCCCGAATGAGACCGTCTACCAGAACAATGAAAAACACTGGGAGCTGGTGTTGGATACCATCAAGGAAAAAACGGAGAAAGCCCGCGGTTAAGGTGTTTGCAGGCACGCTTTTATTTTCGTGCGGATGAACGCTTCTTCTTCCGGCGAAGGTTTGCCCCACAGCGCTTTGCGGTAATGCTGCAAAGCGAGCGGTTTGTTGTTCCCGTCCGCATAAATGCGCGCCATGCTGCAATGCAGCAGGTGATGATGTTTCATGAAAGGTTCTTCCTCCAGTTGCTGCAGCATATCCAAAGCCACTCTTGTTTGTCCCGCAAAATGCAGCGCCACTGCCTGGTTGAGCTTTACGAAAGGAGAGGGGGCCATTTTATCCAGCTGCGCGTACAGGTTCGCGATCTGTTGCCAGGGTGTTAGACTGAAGCCCGGGGCGCTGGCGTGCAGGTAGGCAATGGAGGCCTCTATAATATAAGTGGACGGTGCAGGCACTGTGCTGGCCTGTTTAAGGTAATCCGTCGCCACGATGATCATATCACGGTTCCATAATTGCCTTTGCTGTTTTTCAAGCTCCAGCAGTTCCCCTGCCTCGTTCGTGCGCGTTTCCCAGCGGGAGAGATGGAAGAGCATCAGCGCGTACAGGGCTTTGGCATCAGGCACTGACACCCTTGCGCGGCGGATCACTTCACGGGTCAGGCTAAGCGCGTCCTCGCAGAGGCGTTCTTCCCTGATCTTCCATCCTTCGGTGAACACGACATATAACACTTTCAGCGCAAGGTCCACCTTGCCCGCGCTCCACCATACAAACCCGCTCCTGAAAGCGATATCGCCGCTTTTAAGCTGCTGGCGCTGCCGGTAGATGATCTTCGAGATGCTGTCTGCCTCCGTGCCCAGCAGCCCGGCGATCTGCTGCACCTGGAGGCCGAACACATAACGCAGCGCGGTGACCAGCTGCACCTTGGCGGTAAAGCGCGGGTGCATGCAGGCAAAGAGGAGGCGCAGCAGGTGAAGGTCGCCGTCTTCACCCGTTGCGGCGGCAACGGGATCGGCGGGCAGATGTTCCAGCGGCACATGCCCCTGCCTGCGGAGCCTGAAGCGGGAAGCCTGGTTGCGGATGGTAGCGTAGAGCCATGCGTCCGGTTTTTCGGGTCTGTTTTTGCGCCAGGCGGCGGAAGCGGCGGTAAAGGCTTCCTGCACCAGGTCTTCCGCGTCGGAAAGCTGGAGGCTGCTGTAGCGCAGCAGCAGGTGGCTCACCATTTTCCCGAAATGTGTGTGGTAGAGCTGCTGCAGGAGCCCGGTCA
>CBFHAF010000143.1:0-8639 GCA_965653435.1 uncultured Chitinophaga sp. | reverse complement strand
GGGAACAGCGGCGTCAGGTCCTCGAAGCGGCGGCGGGTCCTGGCCTCGTCGGGCGTCAGGCCGCTCACCTTGTCGATCCGCAGCAGCGCGCCGTACTTCTCGTTCCCGAGCGCGGGACGGGCGGCGCCGTCGATTCCGCCTGGCAGATCGGGGCTATTGCGGGGCCTGCGCTGGGCGGGCTTTGCATGGGCTGGCTGGGCGTCCACTGGAGCATGCTGCTGGTGATCGGGTTCGTATTGCTGGCGCTGTTCTGCATCCTGCAGATCACTCCCAAGCCTGTTTTTTACAAGGAAATAGGGGAAACAGTGAAAGAAAGGCTTACCAAGGGGCTGAAATTCGTGTGGAACACCAAAGTGCTGCTGAATGCGATGGCGCTGGACATGTTCGCCGTACTGTTCGGCGGTTCGGTGGCCATGATGACCATCTATGCGAACGACATCCTGCACATAGGCCCTGCCGGTTTCGGCGCCATGCGGGCGGCCCCGGCCGTGGGCGCGTTCCTTACCCTGCTATTGCTGGCATACAAACCGATCATTACCAGGCCCGGCATCAAGCTGCTGGCGGCGGTGTTTGCCTTCGGGCTGTGCATTATCGTGTTCGGGCTGTCCAAAAACTTCCTGCTTTCCCTGGCCGCGCTGTTCTTCAGCGGTATGATGGACGGGGTGAGCGTGATCATACGGCAAACCATCCTCCAGCTGAAAACGCCCGACGATATGCGCGGGCGGGTCTCTTCCGTGAGCTCCATTTTTGTGGGAAGCTCCAACGAGCTGGGTTCTTTCGAGAGCGGGGTGGCCGCGAGGATCATGGGGCCGGTGGGCTCGGTGGTGTTCGGCGGCTGCATTACGCTGGCCGTGGTGATCACCACGTACATTATTTCGCCGGCGATGCGTAAGCTGGAGCTGAAGGCTTGATAGCCAATATATTAAGGTATCAGGCTGGTTGCGTCTCTGTTTCTTGTACTCTCATGCCTGCGCCCGTCTCCCGCCGTACGCATCCCCCGGGTAAACCCCGGTTAAACTCCGGGTAAACCCGTGGATAAAGGTACTTTAATACATGTCTGTATCACTTTTGATACAGGCGGGGTACAGAAGTGATACTTCCGACGGGCGATTCCAACGGCCAGTTCCGATCCAGTTCCGACAAAATGATTTTGGACCTGCAACAGGCGGGGGTTTCCGGCGGCTAATTCCGATCGTGTTCCGATCTAGATCCGATAAAACGCCTATGTAGACCCGATCTAATTCCGATCGTATTCCGATCAGGTTCCGATTACCCTACCACCGTTTTCAACCTTTCCAGCACATAATACACCGCGGGGCAGATGGCGGAGTTGAGCAGCGTGGTATTGGGGCGCTTGAAGAATTCGCCGCTGTCCGTATATGGGTAATTGCGGCAGTCGCCGGGGCGCACGTCGTAAATGGAGCAGTAGTTGTCGCTGCCGAGGAAGGCGCAGGGGCTGCGTTTCACCACGTAATCGCCGTCCTCGTCCAGCCGGAGGTAGGTTTCGATGAATACGGATTCGCGCAGGCCAAGGTATTTGGACACCTTTTTGATATCCGGCGTTTTGAACCGCGGGCTGATGGACTTGCAGCAGCCGGCGCACTGCAGGCAGTCGATCTTCTCAAACGCCTCCTCATGCAGGTCCGGCAGGAGCTTTTCCGCTCCTTTGCCTTTCTTGGTCTGCATCTTCTGCAAAAATTGTTTGTAAGTTTTTTGCTGTTCCTTCGCCTTTTTCTCCCAGTCGGAGAGTAGATCGGTCATGCCGCTGATTTTCTGCAAAGCTAACGATATCCTGCCAGATGAATATACCATGACAATACCCCGCTCGCCGGCGGGCCGAATATCAGTCTACTTTCCCTATCCCCTTGCGGGTTTGGCTGTTGCTGAAAAACATCATAGCTTTGCGCATTCTTTTATAAATACCTGCTTACATCATGAATCTTTTGAATACTTTCAAGAATGAGTTCATTGGCCGTCACATCGGGCCCAATGAAGCAGAGACCCGCGCCATGCTGGGCAAGATCGGCATAGGATCGCTGGACGAACTGATAGACAGGACGGTGCCTTCCGCCATCCGCATGAAGAAGGACCTGGACATCCCCGAAGCTGTAAGCGAGTTTACCTACCTGAGCCAGCTGAAAGACATTTCGCTGAAGAATAAAGTATTCAAATCCTATATCGGCCAGGGTTATTACGACACCATCACCCCCAGCGTCATACTCCGCAACGTTTTCGAGAACCCGGGATGGTATACCCAATACACGCCTTACCAGGCTGAGATCTCCCAGGGCCGCCTCGAAAGCCTGCTCAACTTCCAGACCATGGTGAGCGACCTTACGGACCTCCCCATCGCCAACGCCTCCCTGCTGGACGAAGCGACTGCCGCGGCTGAGGCCATGACCATGTTCTTCAACGCACTCAATAAAGATCACGACCATATTACCCGCGGTAAGTTCTTCGTGGACCAGAACGTGTTCCCGCAAACCAAAGACGTGGTGCTCACCCGCGCCACTCCGCTCCAGATCGAAGTGGTGTTCGGCGATTATGCCACAGCGGATATCACAGCAGAATACTTCGGCGCGCTGGTGCAATACCCTGCCGCAGACGGTACGGTAGCTGATCACCGCCAGTTCATCGAAAAGGTGCATGCCGCAGGCGCTTACGTGGCCATGGCTACGGACCTGCTGGCGCTTACCCTGCTCACGCCCCCGGGCGAGCTGGGTGCGGACGCCGCATTGGGCAGCGCCCAGCGCTTCGGTGTTCCCCTGGGATTCGGCGGCCCCCACGCTGCGTTCTTCTCCTGCAAAGACGAGTTCAAACGCGCCATCCCCGGCCGCATCATCGGCGTAAGCATAGACGCGCAGAACAAACGCGCGCTGCGTATGGCGCTGCAAACCCGCGAGCAGCACATCAAACGTGAAAAAGCAACTTCCAATATCTGTACCGCGCAGGCATTGCTGGCCAACATGGCCGCCATGTACGCCGTGTACCATGGTCCGCAGGGCCTGAAGAACATTGCGCTCAAAACCGCACTGCTCACCGCCGCGCTTTCCGCCAAACTGAAGGCAGCCGGCGTGAAGCTCAGCAACACCGGCCATTTCGACACCATCACCGTTGAAACCGCAGATGCCGCCGCACTGCATGCCAAGGCAAATGCAGCCGGCATCAACTTCCGCGGCATCAGCAACACCCTCGCCGGCATTTCGCTGGATGAGACCACCGGCGTGGATGATGTGAACGCTATCCTTTCCGTATTCGGCGCGGGCAGCATCAGCGAAGC
Organism: uncultured Chitinophaga sp.; assembly: GCA_965653435.1. Lineage (GTDB taxonomy): Bacteria > Bacteroidota > Bacteroidia > Chitinophagales > Chitinophagaceae > Chitinophaga. The sequence continues at coordinate 5,359 of CBFHAF010000143.1, read as the reverse complement.
CGATGTGGAGAACGCGCAAAGCGGCATTCCCGCCGGGCTGCAGCGCAGCTCCGCTTACCTGCTGCACCCCGTGTTCAACAGCCATCACAGCGAAACCGAAATGATGCGTTACATCAAGATGCTGGAGAACAAAGACCTTTCCCTCAATACTTCCATGATCTCCCTCGGCAGCTGCACCATGAAGCTGAATGCGGCCACTGAAATGATCCCGCTCAGCTGGAGCCACTGGAGCAAGATCCACCCCTTCGCCCCGCTGGCGCAGGTGGCAGGTTACGAGCAGATCGTGAAGGAACTCGGCGAATACCTCTGCAAGATCACCGCGTTTGACGCCTGCAGCCTGCAGCCTAACTCAGGCGCACAAGGCGAATACGCCGGTTTGCTCACCATCAGGGCTTACCACGAAAGCCGCGGCGACCATCACCGCAACGTGATCCTGATCCCGATCTCCGCGCACGGCACCAACCCCGCCAGCGCAGTGATGGCAGGCTACAAGGTAGTGATCGTGAAAGCGCTGGAAAACGGCTACATCGACGTGGCAGACCTGAAAGCCAAAGCAGAACAACATAAAGACAACCTGGCCGGTGTGATGATCACCTACCCTTCCACCTACGGCGTGTACGAAGAAGGTGTGAAAGAAGCCTGCGAGATCATCCACGCCAACGGCGGGCAGGTATACATGGACGGCGCCAACATGAACGCACAGGTGGGCCTTACCGCTCCCGGCCTCATTGGCGCAGACGTTTGCCACCTGAACCTGCACAAGACATTCGCCATCCCGCATGGCGGCGGCGGCCCTGGCATGGGCCCCATCTGCGTAGCCAAACACCTTGCGCCTTTCCTGCCGGGCCATGTGAACCAGCAAGCCACCGGCAACGGCAGCAAGCAGGCTCACGCGGTATCCGCAGCGCCTTACGGCAGCGCCAGCATCCTGCTGATCTCCTATGCATACATCCGTATGCTGGGCCGCCATGGTGTGCGCAAAGCCACTGAATTCGCCATCCTGAACGCCAACTACATGAAGGCGCGCCTGGAAAATTCATACGATATCCTTTACACCGGCGTAAGCGGCACCTGCGCCCATGAATTCATCGTGGACCTGCGGCCTTTCAAAAACACCGCCGGCGTTGAAGCCGAAGATGTGGCCAAACGCCTGATGGACTACGGCTTCCATGCTCCTACCATGAGTTTCCCCGTACCGGGCACCATCATGATAGAGCCGACCGAAAGCGAGGACAAAGCCGAGCTGGACCGCTTCTGCGACGCCCTGCTGGCCATCCGCGAAGAGATCCGCGCCATCGAAGAAGGCAAGGCAGACAAGGCGGACAACGTGCTGAAACACGCGCCCCACACCCAGGCCGTGATCACCGCCGACGAGTGGACCCGCCCCTACGGCCGCCAGCAGGCAGCTTTCCCGCTGGAATATGTAACGCTGAACAAGTTCTGGCCTTCCGTAAGCCGCATCAACAACACTTTCGGAGACCGCAACCTGATCTGCACCTGCGAGCCTGCCAGCTCCTATGCGGAAGCGTAAGAACAGTAATAACCAAAAGAACATACAGGCAGCGGCTTACAGGCCGCTGCCTTTTTTTATTGATGATTACCCCGCTCAGCCTGCATTGAATGGGCATGCCACAATCTCAGGAAGAGATTGCTTCGTCGCCCCACCGCACAAACCCTCGCTGCTCCTCGCAATGACGTAAGGTTCCCCGCTTGGCTCTGCTGCTCCTCGCAATGACGGGGCTTTTCCGAAACTTCAACCGCCCAACCCCTTTTTTGTCCTTTGAACCAGATTTTAACTAGAAAATTCGTCTTTCTACGAAAGTTTCGTATTTTGATTCCAGAAACCAATATCGCCATGTTACGTAATGCCATTCTATTGACCCTTCTATGTTTCTGTATGACAAGCGCCGCCAGCGCCCAGCAACGCACCCAGCTCAGGGGCATAGTGGCGGATTCGGCCAGTAAAGAATTCCTTGAAATGGCCACTGTTTCCGTGCAGGACAGTAAAGACAGCAGCCTGATCACCTATACCCTTACCGACAAAAAAGGCGCCTTCCGCCTCACCGGCCTGCCGGCCAATAAACCCGTGCGCCTGCTCATCTCCTATACCGGCTACCGCACTTATTCGAGAATACTGGGTACGGACCGGCCTGAAGACATTGGCAGCATCATGCTGGCCACATCCGCCCGTGAACTGAGCACCGTTGTCGTTGAAGGAGACAGGCCGCCTATCGCCATCCGGAAAGATACCATCGAATTTAATGCAGCCGCCTTTAAAACCCGGCCCAACGCCGTGGTGGAAGACCTGCTGAAAAAGTTGCCCGGCGTGGACATAGACGAGAACGGCAACATCACCGTGAACGGCAAAAAAGTAAGCCGCATACTGGTGGACGGAAAAGAATTCTTCGGCAACGATCCCAAGCTCGCCACCAAAAACCTTCCTTCCGCCATCGTGGATAAAGTGCAGGTGGTAGATACCAAAACCAAGCAGGAAGCGCGGATGGGTGTGGAAAAAGACGGAGAAGACCGTACGATCAACGTAACCCTCAAAGCCGACAAAAAGAAAGGCATCTTCGGCCGTTTATCAGCCGGCGGCGGAACAGACAACCGGTTTGAGCTCAGCGGCATGCTGAACGCCTTCGAGGGCTCGCGCCAGATCAGCTTGCTGGGCTCCTCCAACAACCTGAACAAGATTGGGTTTACCCAGAACGAGATGGCCGCCGCATCAGAAAGAAAAAGCGGCGGCATGTACATGTCCGTCTCCTCCGACGGCGGCCTCAACATGAACGGCATCAGCTTCGGCGCCAGCGGGGAGGGCATCAGAACAGCCTCCATGCTGGGTTACAACTACAACGACAAGTGGGGGAAAAACCTGGATCTGAATAACAGCTACTTCTTCAACAACACCGATTCCCGCTTCACCACGCTCAGCAACAGCCTTTACAACGACGGGCGGAACATTATCGGCAAACGCACCGGCAACGGCCGCAACTACAGCCACAACCTCAACTTCTCGTTCGACATACAGCTGGATTCCATGACCACGCTGAACGTGACGCCGAGATTCGGCTACACCCGCCAGACATCCAATACCAGCAGCCTCGATACCACGTATTTCGGACCGGGAGAGCTTGGCAATACGAACAAGAACGGCAACCTTATGCGCAGCAACCGCGTAAGCTTCGAGAACAGCATCACCCTGAACCGCATCCTCAATAAGAACGGCCAGGCCATCGGGCTCACGTTCAGCAATATGTACAACACGCAGGACGGGAATGCCTTCAACAATTCCACCCAGCAGTTCTTCGAGAACAACCTGGTGGATTCCACGCAGGTGCTGGACCAGAAAAGCGTGACGAACAGCCGCAACGAGCGGTACGAGATCAGCCTCTATTACGGCCAGCCGATTACCAAAACCTGGAAGATGCACTTCGACTATAAATACTCGTACGGCATCAGCACCTCAGACCGCAATACCTATAATTTCGATGAGGATATGAAGGGTTATACAGACCTGGACAGCCTGTATTCCAACCGCTTCCGCACCATCATGACCACCCAGCAGCCCTCCATCCGTTTAGTGCACAACAACAGCAACAAAAAGTTCACCGCGAGCATCGGCGGCTCGGTATATTTCACCACCCTGGACAACCGTTCGTTCATGGACAACACCAGCATACGGCAGCGCCAGACCAACCTGGCGCCCAGCAGCCGCGTGGCGTATACTTTCAAGAACAAGGGCCAGCTGTCTGTAAATTACAACGGCTATATGCAGCAGCCTACCGTAGAACAGCTGCAACCCGTGAGAGACAATACCAACCCGCTGAACATACGCATCGGCAACCCGAACCTGAAACCATCCTTCAGCCACAGCATCGGCCTGGGTTACAACCGCTTCTCCCCCACCGGCATCGGCCTTTTTTCCAACATAGGCATCACGCCTACCACGAACAGGATCTCAACCATCACGAAGGTGAACGAAAAGGGAGGGCAAACGGTACAGAACGTGAACGTGGACGGTACTTATACCATGAACGCGAATTTGAACGCCAGCTACAGCAAAAAGCTGAAAGACTGGCAGCTGCGGGTGAACGGCGGATTCTTCGGGAATATGTCGAGGCAGGTGAACTACTCCAACATCAACAATCCCAAAGGGGACACCAGCCTGCGCAAGAACGTGTCCCAATCGTTGATGGTGGGCCCGATGGTCACCTTCTCCTACGCCTATAAGGAAATACTGGAAATGAACATCTTCTACCGCCCCAACTACAACCAGGTAAAGAGCAGGCTGAACAATGTGACCACCAGCAATTTCACGCAGCGCCTGAATATAGGGGCAACGGCTTACCTGCCGCTCAACTTCTTTGTGGAGAACGATCTTCAATATAACTACAACGCCAATACCGCACCGGGTTTCAGGAAAGGCATCACGGTATACAGCGCGGCCGTCGGTTACGAGTTCCTGAAAGAAAAACGCGCGCAGGTGAAGCTCTACGCCTACGATCTGCTGCGCCAGAACACCAATATCCGCCGCAACGTTACCGAGCTGGGCACGTTCGATACGCAGACTGACCTGGTGGAACAATATTTCATGCTCACCCTCAGCTACAACATTTCCAGGTTCGGCAAAATAAAGCCGCCCAGGCGATTCAGCAACGGCGGGTTCATGGTATTCTAAAACGTTCTGACGGAAACCAAAAGCGGAAGGCCCTGTGCAGGGCCTTCCGCTTTTTTATAACAGCCTGAAAAATTACTTAAAGATACCGCTCCTTCACCACGCCCATGTGATGGATAGCGTGGCCTACGAGGATGTAGCCCAGGCTGAGCACGCTCACCGGCACCCCGCTTGCAATGCCGCTGCGCTGCAGCTCTTCTTCCCCGAGCGATTTGAACAGGTGTTCCGATGAAAGGCGCACCAGCTGGAACTCTTCTACCATGTCCGTCCATTCGCGGTGCTCCACCTGCGCTTCCGCGGCAAAGCTGTTCTCGTCGAACGAAGCCAGCGGGGTATTGTCCTTACGGGCAAAACGCAGCGCGCGGTAAGCGAATATCCTTTCCGCGTCGGTCATATGCTGCAGCACCTGTTTAATGGTCCATTTGCCGGTGGCATAAGCAAAATCGAGCTTGTGGTGGGGAATGCCTTCCAGGAAGTCCAGCACTTCCCCTGTATGTTTTTTGAAGGCGTCGAGAATATTGTTTTCAGGCACTTTGCTCACGTAGGTTTCATAAAAAGCGCCATAGTCTCCCTGTGATGGTCTGGCCATAGGTTAAAAAATTTTCCGGAAGTTAGGATAAATCCCGTTTATCGGGGCAATGGCTTATATTTATCATTGATTGCATGGTGCAGGCAGCTGATTCC
>CBFHAF010000142.1:0-8690 GCA_965653435.1 uncultured Chitinophaga sp. | reverse complement strand
AGGTACCGTAACCGGTGAGGATGGCCTTGCACTGATCGGCGTCAGCATTAAGATCAAGGGCACTTCCACCGGCACGGTCACCGATGTGAACGGCGGCTTTTCCATCAACGCCGATCCAGGAAGCGTGCTGGTCGTTTCTTTCATCGGTTATGAAACAAAAGAGGTGACAGTGCAGCCCGGCGGCACCCTGGCCGTCAGGCTGAAACCGGCCGTGAGCTCGCTGGACGAAACAGTGGTGATCGGTTACGGTTCCGCCGCGCGCAGGAACCTTACGAGCAGCGTATCGTCCGTGAAAAGCAAGGACATTGCCAACAGCCCGGTGGTGGACCCGCTGGCCGCCATGCAGGGCCGCCTCGCGGGCGTGTTCATATCTTCCAGCAACGGCCTCCCAGGCGCGCGTTTTAATGTAACGCTGCGCGGGCAGAATTCGTTGCTGCAGGCTAACCAGCCGTTATATGTGGTGGATGGTGTTCCTTATTTTAACGAACCTCTGAACGACGGGACTTTTCCGAGCGCCAACGGTGACCTGAGCCCGCTTTCCAGCATCAACCCCTCGGATATTGAAAGGATAGACGTTCTTAAGGATGCGGATGCGACGGCTATTTACGGTTCACGCGCGGGCAATGGCGTTATTCTGATCACCACGAAAAAAGGGAAGACCGGTAAGGCGAAAGTCAATTTCAACGTATACAGTGGCGCCAGTAAAGTGGTGAACATGGTTCCAATGCTGAACCTGGAGGAATATATCGCGTTGCGTAAAGAGGCTTATGCCAACGACAATAAAACCTATACCCCGGACATTGCTCCTGATCTTACCATCTGGGACCAGCAGAAAGGAACCGATTGGCAGGAAGAGCTGGTTGGTGGAACTGCCAATATTACGGAAGCGCAGGGTTCCGTTTCAGGCGGTACTGAACAAACGCGTTTTATGCTGAGCGGGACCTATACACGGCAGACGACTGTGATGCCCAATAATCCTGCCTACCTGCGCGGTGCGTCACACATCAATATTGATCACAACAGCGCGGACGGGAAGTTCAACATCAGCGCATCAGTAAACTATTCCAGCATAAAAGACCGGTCTATTGCCAGCGACCTTACGTATTTCTATAATATGGCGCCCAATTACCCGGTGTACAACGATGATGGAAGCTTCTATTGGTTCGGTAACCTCCAGAACCCGTTTTCTTACCTTAAAAGAAAATCCACCACCCATACCAACAACCTGATCGCCAACAGCGTGATCCGTTATACCGTGCTGCCGGGTCTGAATGCCAAAGTGAACCTTGGATACACCACCACGAATATGGACCAGGTGCAGGTATATCCCAACGTGGTGTTCAACCCGCTTACCACCACCGGAAGCAAAACTTACTTTGGCACCGCGGATGCAAATTCCTATCTCGTGGAGCCTCAGCTGGAATATAGCCGCAAGATATCAAAAGGCGACCTACAGGTACTCGCAGGCGCCACCTGGCAGCAGAATATCCGTGAATCCAACCGTGTGAACGCGGAGAATTTCTCCAGCGATGCGTTGCTCGAAAGCATGGAAGCTGCCGGTAAACTGACCAGCATTACACAGTATAGCCTTTACCGTTATAACTCCGTATTTGGCCGTATTACATACAACTGGGACGAGCGGTATGTGCTCAACGGCAGCTTCCGCCGCGACGGTTCCACGCGCTTCGGCCCTGATAACCGTTTTGGCAACTTCGGTGCTATCGGTGCAGCATGGATATTCTCCAACGAGCCATTCATGAAAGGCAATACCTGGCTGAGCTTTGGCAAACTTCGCGGAAGCTGGGGCACCGTTGGCGCAGACGATATCGGCAGCAACGATTACCTGGATACCTGGAATCCTGCAGGTTTTTCCTACGATGGTATTGCCGGGCTCGTGCCAACCCGGTTGGCGAACAATGAATTTAAATGGGAAGAATCGAGGAAGTCTGAGGTAGCGCTGGAACTTGGCTTTCTACATGACCGCATCTTGTTCAACACCAACTATTATTACAACATCACCGGAAACCAGCTGGTGGACTTTATGCTCACGCCACAGATAGGTTTCGACAGGCTGCGTGCCAACTTTGATGCGCTGGTCCAGAACAGCGGCTGGGAATTTGAGCTGAACACTGTGAATGTGAGGAAGACAAACTTTACCTGGAATTCTTCCTTCAACCTGACCATCAACAAAAACAAGCTCAAAAAATACGATGGGATTGAGAACTCTGCGTATAAAGACCAGTATGTGGTAGGCAAATCGCTGACAATTGTGAAAGGATATGATTTCATCCGTGTAAACCCTGAAAATGGTGTGGCAGAGTTCAGGGACCTGAATGGAGATAATACTGTTTCAGAGAATACGGATTTTGTGATCCTCGGGCAACGCATGCCGAAATACTACGGCGGCCTGCAAAATTCGCTGCGGTACAAAAACCTGGAGCTGGATTTCCTTTTCCAGTTCGTGAACCAGGAAGGGCCGAGTCTGAATTACGGTTATGAATCGCAGGCTTACGGGATTATGTACAATAAAGACCGTAGCGCGATGAACCGCTGGCGTCAGAAGGGAGACATTACCAACTATCCCAGGGCTACCACTACTGCCGCTGATGTGAAATATGACTGGTACCGTGTTTCTACTGCCGTGTGGGGCGATGCGTCTTATATCAGGTTGAAGAATGTGTCTTTACGATACGACCTGAGCCAGTACGCGCACACCCTGAAAATGAGCCGCCTGATAGTATACGCCAATGTGCAGAACCTTCTCACATTTACAAACTACGACGGCATCGACCCTGAAACGCAGGGCTTCAGAATGCCGCCGCTGAAGAACATCACCGCAGGCATACAGCTCACTTTTTAACGGACCTTAAACAATCAATGATGAAAAACATACAACTCTTAATAATAGGCGCGGCCGTTTTCTTCGCATCATGCAGCAAGTACGTGGATACGCCTGTGCCGAAAACCGAGCTGGCATCGCAGCTGGTGTTCACGGACGATAAAACTTCAACGGCAGCCGTGGTAGGTCTTTATGTGGACATGAACGGATTCAATTACCAGTTTGCAAATTCGCTGATGAATTACCTGTCTGCCATACACGCAGACGACCTGTATTATTTCTCCACTTTCGAGAACTACGACGTATTCCGCCAGGTGAGGCTGCTGCCTAACAGCAATTATGTGAACGCTTACTGGACATCCGTGTATTCCTACATCTACCATACCAACGCCTGCATCGAAGGGCTTACCGCCGCACAGAACCTTACGCCTGCAGTAAAAAGCCAGTTGCTGGGAGAATCGTACTTCATGCGCGCTTTCTTCTATTTCTACCTTGTGAACATCTACGGCGACGTGCCTTTGATCACCTCCACGGATTATCGTCAGAATGGGCTTAAAGGCCGCGAAGCGACTGCCAAGGTCTACGCCCAGGTGATCAGCGACCTCCGGGAAGCGAAAGAGAAACTGGCGGATAATTACCAGACCACGAACCGTGTACGGCCTAACAAAGCCGCCGCCACTGCGTTACTGGCAAGGGTCTACCTATACAATAAGGAATGGGCCCGTGCAGAAACGGAAGCCACAGAAGTGCTCACCAACAGCCGTTACAACCTTTTGCAGGATCTGAACACCGTATTCCTCGCCAACAGCCGCGAGGCGATCTGGCAGCTGCAGCCGGTGAACGTTGCCGGCGGCCGCAATACCTGGGAAGGTTTCACCTCTGTGCCGGCAAGCGCCGTGGCGACCGTTATCTTCAGGTTAGACACTACCAACCTCATCGCGAAATTTGCCGCGAACGATGCCCGGCTCGAAAACTGGACCTCCAACCGTGTACTTTCCACCGGCGCAAAGATCTACTGGCCCATGAAATACAAAGTGCGCACCAGCACCGCCGCAGCGCCTACGGAATATTCCATGGTAATGCGCCTGGCCGAACAATTCCTCATCCGTGCTGAAGCCCGCATACAGCAGGATAAGCTGAATGATGGCCGCTCAGACCTGGATTCCATCCGCCTCCGCGCGAAACTGCCTGTGCTGCCTGCCAATCTTGATAAGAACGGCCTGCTGCTGGCTGTGGAAAAAGAACGTCAGCTGGAACTGTTCACCGAATGGGGCCACCGCTGGTTCGACCTGAAACGCACCCGGCGCTCCGGCGCCGTACTCGGCCCCATCAAAGGTGCGAACTGGCAGGCTACGGATACACTGTATCCCATTCCTTCAGACGCCATCAGAACCAATATAAACCAGACACAGAATGAAGGCTATAAATAAAATACTGCTCCTGCTGCTGCTTCCCGCTTTTGCGGGAGCACAGCAGCGGGTGATCATCAGCCCGGAAATGCCGGAGCGCGGGCAGACCGTTACCGTTACCTTCGACCCGGCTGTGCCTGGTTCGCCCATTCCGGCGGATGCCGCTTCTATCGTTCTCAACTTCACGTATTCCAATTTTTACGACCTGCCCTGGAAAATAAAAATGGAAAAAAAAGAAGGGAAATGGACCACATCCTTTAAGCTTGCGAAATTCGCCGCATTTGCCACCTTTACGCTAGTGAGCGGGGAAGCCGTGGATAAACCCGAGCCGGATAAACATTACGAGGTGCCGGTATTCGCGAACGGCAAGCCGGTGGAGAACAGTAACCTGTACAAAGGCTACAGCCTCAGCGCACAGCTCGGTAAAAGCCCAAAGCTGGCCGCCGCACAGGCAGCACAGTATGAAAAAGAACTGGCGCTTTATCCGGGCAACTACGAGGCAAAGGTGCGCCTGCTGCAATATAAAATGAGCATCAGCGAAGGAAAGGAACGGGAAAAATATTACGCGCAGGCCCACAAAATAATAGCGGACCGCTTTGCTACGGCTCCAACCGTAATGGGTAACCTGAACAAAGTGACCATGGCCTACCTGATACTCGGCGAGCGAAGCCGCGTGGATTCCATCTACAAAGTGGTGCGGGAGCAATATCCTGAAACGGAGACCGGGCGCGACCTCCGTGCCAGCGCTATCAGCAGGGAGCCGGACACGGCGCGCCGCATCGCTTTACTGGAAGAAGCGCTGAAGGCCGAAACACCTGCGAACACCCCTGGGTTTTCCTCCATGCATGAGCAGCTGTTCGATCTTTACGCTGCGCTGAAGAATGAAGCGAAAGTACGCTATCACGCCGGGAAGATCAGCCTGGACACTGCCGGCCCCTACCTGCCCAATACTTATAAAAGCATGGCGCAAACCCTGCTGGACTGTAACGTAGCGCCTGACCTCGCCCGCAGCTACGCGGAAAAGGCGCTGGCAATGGCAGACAGGTTTCCCGCCGGCATCATCCGCCACTTTCCCGAAACCGGGCATATCTATCCCGCTGTGGACGACAGTACCCGACGTGCCGTGACCGCCCGCGCAAGGGCCAACATGTTGTCCATCCTCGCGCTGCTGGACATGAAGGCCGGGAAAAACGAAGCAGCCGCCATGAAAATGAAAGAAGCGCTGCAAACTTCCGCGGACAAAGAAACGCAGGACAATGCCGCGCTGTTTTACAAACAGGCCGGCATGCAGGAAGAGCTGGCCGCATTAAATGCCCTCCGTGAAAAAGAGCTGGCCGCAAAGATCGCGGCGCAGAAGATCGACCGCCCCGCGCCTTCCCTTGCTGCTTTCGTGGACATGGAAGGCAAGCCCGTAAACATTGAGAAGCTGAAAAACAAAGTGGTCCTCATCGATTTCTGGGCTACCTGGTGCATTCCCTGCATGGAAGAGATGCCTTATGTGCAGCGGCTTTACGACCAGTACAGGAACAATCCCGATGTGGTGTTCATGATCGTGAACAGCGGCGCCCGCAATAGCCTTGCTGATGCAAAGGGATGGAAAGGCCACCGGCAATACTCCTTCCCCGTGTATTACAATACCGACCCGGAAGTGGGAGAGAAGTTCCGGTTCAACATTATACCGGCCACCTATATCATCGACAGGAAAGGAAATATCCGCTTCGGCAATATCGGCTTCGAAGGCCCTGAAGTTGAAACGAAGCTCCGGTTGCAGCTGGAGCAGGTTTTACAACATTAACGGATACCATTTGCAGAGAATCCGGGCCGGTTTATACCGATACCGGGAAGCCCGTCATTGCGGGAAGCAGCAGAACCAGAGCGGGTAGGGCGGCGAAGCAATCTCCTGCGTTGAATTGAGGTACCACTCCAATATCCGGAGATTGCTTCGTCGCCCCACCGCACAAACCCCCGCTGCTCCTCGCAATGACGGGCTTCACTTTTTTATTCGCTCCGCAGGCTCTTGACGGGGTTGGCCATCGCGGCCTTCAATGTCTGCAGCACGATCAGGAGCATAGACGTAATGCCCAGTACCAGGATGGTGAGAACGAAGGGATGAACCGTGATATCCACCCGGTAGGTATAATTCCCCAGCCACTTCCGCATGAGCAGGAAGGCAACCGGGATAGCCGTTACCGCGCCCACCACGATCATCCAGAAGAAATCCTTCATGAACAGCGTGGCGATACCGCCCGCAGATGCGCCCAGCACCTTGCGTATGCCGATCTCTTTGGTGCGTTTCTGCACGCTCAGGGAAACCAGTCCCAGTATACCCAGCAGCACGATCACCAGCGAAAGCCCGGTAGCCAGGTAAGTGCCGCTTCTTAATTGCAGCTCCACGGAATAAAGCCGGTTCAGCCTGTCGTCGATAAAATAATATTCGAACGGTGCGCCCGGCATCAGCTGCGCCCATTTTGCACGTACGGCCTCAATGCTGGCGGAAGGAGAGCCGGGTTTCATTTTGAAGGACATATACCGGTACATGACCGCGAGGTCGGTGGACATGATCATCATCGGCTCGATCCTCTCATGCATGGTCTTGAAGTGAAAGTCTTTGATCACCCCCGCAACAATATATGTATTGGCGTCGCCATCTGCGCGCAGGGACTGGTTCAGCGCATCCTGCGGCCTCCAGCCCATGGACTGTGCGAAGGTTTCGTTGATCACCACTTTGAAGGGATCAGCCAGCGTGGCCGATTTGGTGAAATAGTCCCCGGCGCTCAGGCGCAGGTTGTAAAGCGAAGCATATTTGAGGTCGGTGTAAATGGTCATGGTTGAAATGGCGGAAGTAGAATCCGCCCCGGCTTTGTATACCGGCCTGCTGCCGGAATAGTTGGCGTCGGGGATCTCGTAGGAGAGGCTTACGTTTTCCAGCTCCGGCATGCGTGCAAACTGGTCGCGGATGCCATACATGCGCTGCAGGCCTTCGGGCGTCCAGTTGCGGGGAAGTTGAGCCGCGATCACAAATTCGCGGTCGTACCCGAGGTCTTTTTTAAACAAAAGGCCGATCTGCTGGCTGATGACGATCGCGCCGATCAGCACCACTGCCGCCGTGAAGAACTGGAAAGTGATCAGCGCCTTGCGCATCCAGATATTCTCTTTCACCGTTCCCGGCTTGCCTTTCAGCGAATCCACCGATTGGAGGGAGGAAAGCATGAAAGCGGGATAGATGCCAGCCAGCAGGCCGGTGAGCAATACAAATAGTATAGGATAAATGATAAAATGAACGGGAAAATCCATCAGCCCGGGGATACCGGTGCCCAGCATGGCCGAAAAATAATTGCGCCCAGCCAGGTAGAGGATGAAAGCAAAAAGCGTGGCCACTGTAACGGTGATGATGGATTCCGTGAGGAATTGCAGGACCAGCTGTTTCCGGAGGCTCCCCAATACTTTCCTGACGCCGATCTCCTTCATGCGGGAAGAGGATTTGCTGATGGAAAGGTTCACGAAATTGATGACGGCCATGAAGAGAATGAACAGGGCCGCGGCGGAAAGTGCGTAGAGCATCTTTTTCACGATGCCGTTGTTTGCCTCCAGGTGATATTCGCTGAGTGGTGTGAGCACGGGCGTCAGGTTGGCGGAAATGTTCGCCGGTGCGTTCTGGTCCAGAAGTTTCTTCATTGGCTGGGCAAGCGCACCGGGGGATACGCCGGGCTGCAGTTCCACGAAAGCAATGGTGTATTTGTTGCCCCAGTTATTGAGGTCGCGGTTGAAGTACGGCATGTTGCCGGTGGAAATGTAGAACTGGTTGTAGTTGTCCCCATCGATGCCGGTCACGGAATTTTCTTCCGGGTTTTTCATCACGCCGGTGATAGTGAAAGCCTGTTTGGCACCGGCAAAGTTGCTGATCTCGATGGTTTCGCCGAGCACGTCCGTTTTGCCGAAATATTTTTTCGCCCTGTTTTCCGTGAGCATCAGCGAATAAGGCCCTGTGAGCGCGGTTTTTGGGTTGCCGTGTATAAGTTCGAAGCCATACATGTCCAGCAGGGTGGAATCTCCCAGCTGCAGCCCCTCCCTGAAAGCCTTTTCGCCGTGGGATACGTTAGTGGTAACACCGTCCCAGCGGTAGAAATTCTTTACCAGGTGCGGGTATTCTTCCTTCATGGCCCTAGCCAGCATGCCGATGGTGGTCAATTCGTTGCCCTGGCCGTTTTCTTTCCACTTGCTCTGGATAATGTACTGCCGGTCCGCGTTCTTCAGGCCCTTGTTCACATTCAGCTCTTTCCAGACAAAAGCCGCCACCAGCAAAGTGAACCCGATGCCGGCGGAAAGCCCGAGCACATTCACGGCGGCGTAGAACCGGCTCTTGCGGAAATTGCGCCAGGCTATTTTAATATAGTTTGAGAACATAAGAAGGAATTGGATCGCTCTCAAATCTACGAAAAGAG
>CBFHAF010000141.1:0-8715 GCA_965653435.1 uncultured Chitinophaga sp. | reverse complement strand
GTTTCTGTCTGATTGCATCAGATTTGGTACAAATCCTTCTGTGAGTTCTACTGTTACATTATTGTTTTGTGTGAGGAAAGCCTCTTTTATATCATCTTTGGAGGAAATGATGCCTTCAGTAAATAAGAAGCCGGCTGCCAGCTCGAGGTCGTTGCCGGGAGTGCGCATGGTAACGGAGATGTTCTTTTGCGTTCTCTGTGTTCCGGCGTCGTAGGCTATTTTTATCTCTAATGGCTCTTCTACGGAAAGGGTATCGGAAAACTCTGAGATGGAGAGGCCATCCATTCTTGTGATAACAACCTGTTTGATGGAAGGTGTTTCCAAGGTGTTTATTTCCATATTTGAATTATTAAAGTTCTTAAAATTACGGTATTAGTGAGATACGGGGAACAAAAAAGGTCACCATTGCTGATGACCTTAAAGCCTGGGATACATTTTTATATTGCCGGCATTAGAACTTCAATAATACATCCAGCTTCTCCGCCAACTCTTTCCCCCGCATATCCATCGCCACAATCCTTCCCTGGGGATCCACCAGGAAACTTCTCGGAATACTTTTCACTCCATATTTTAACGCGCTCTCCGACCGCTGCGGGTCCAGGGCTGAAACCTGTTGCCAGGGCAAGCCGTCTTCATGAATCGCCTTCAGCCAGTTGCTGCGAGCATTATCCAGGGATACAGAAAGTATGGTGAAGTTTCGGTCTTTAAAGTCGTTATACGCTTTCAGGAGGTAAGGATTTTCCGCCCGGCAAGGGTGGCACCAGCTGGCCCAGAAGTCTACCAGCACATACTTGCCGCGATAACTACTGAGAGCCACGGCTGCGCCCGTGGTGTCTTTTTCTGTAAAATCCGGCGCCATGGTATTTACCTTCACTGCAGCGCGGCTGGCAATCGTCTCTTTTATACGCAAGCCTTTCGCGCTGTTTTTTAGCGAAGGCGAGAGGCGGTCCAGCATCGCGAGCAACTGATCAGGGGTAGCATATTGCGTCAGCTCCGCTTCCACCAGGTACAGGCTGAAAAACGACTGCGGATGCTTATTGATAAAATCCTCTCCCAGCTGACGTATTTCGGCGCGGTAAGCATCGGAGGCCGCCTGCCCTTTCAGGCGCGCATCCCCCTGGGCAGCTACACGGCGGGCTCTCTCCTGTAAAAATTCGTCCTTTTTACGGCGATACAGGGCGTAATCGGCAGTGGTAGGCGAACCGCTAATAGTCGCGCTTTCGCGGAAACTGAGACTATCAATACTTAAATGCATCTTTCCTTTTTCCAGGAAGAAGTCGGTCAGCAAGCGGCGTACTACTTTACCGCCTTTATTCGCATCGGGGTATGATACGTATACCCACCAAAGCGAAGGATATGGGTAAGGCGCTTTCCGCGTATAGGAAAACCGGTTGTTCTTTACAGCCATGGAGTCCTTCACTTCCGCACCTGTCCAGTCTTCACTGATGTATATCCATTGCACACCGGGTACGTTTTTTACTTCTCCGGTAAGCGTAAATGTTCCCTGTGCGTGTACACTGCCTGCCACACACAGCAGGCTTACTATTGCCAGAATCCATTGTTTCATCTGCATTTCCGTTTTATTGGTTATACCCGGGGTTCTGCTGCCCTTTCATACCGGGGTTTAAATCAATTTGTTTCTGGGCGATGGGATAGAGACTTTTGTATGTCTCCCAGGTGGCGCCTTTCACGGGTGCATATGCGGTCATCACTGCGTCGATGCGGCCAGTGCGTTTCAGGTCGAACCAGCGGTGGCCCCATTCCGTGAACAGCTCTTTGCGCCTTTCGAGCATAATGGCATCGAGCATGCCCTGTTGATTGCTAATGGTAGTGTCTGTAAGTCCGGCTCTGGCACGGATCGCGTTCAGGTCGCCTGTGGCGCTGCCGGCGCCAGACAGCTTATTCTGCCGGGCACGGGCTTCGGCGCGGATCAGGTATTGTTCTGACAAACGCAGTACGACGTCATATTCCACGATAGTGGTCACCGCCGGTCCGGCTTTGTATTTGTTGGGATAATAATAGGTTTTGCCGTTTACGGTGACGTTTCCCATCCAGTTGCTCAGGCGTTTGTCCGTTGCGGCATATTTGGCGATGAGATCGTCTGAAAGATACACCGGTCTGCTGCCATTAGGTCCGGCGGTGGTAAGTGGAAAGATCTTGCCTGCCCAGGTGTTCTGAGTAGCTGACTGTACTGGTTGCAATGACCATAAGGTTTCTTTACTGTTTTTCAGAAAAACATCACCGATATTACCAGTAAGCAACACATAAAGCGGATTGTTGATCACTACCGTAGCTTCGGCTTCAGCCTTCGCGTACTCGTTCATGTACAAGTATACTCTGGCCAGCAGTGCTGTAGCCGCAGCTTTGTTTACACGGCTCCTTTCCGTACCGGTGGTTACCATGTCGATAGCCACGTATTGTTCATTAAGCAGCTCCTTTGCCTGCAGCAAATCGGCCAATACCTGTGCATACACGGTGGCGGTAGCGGTGCGGGGAAGTACGGCATTTTGTTTATAGTCAGTGCTCAGCACCAGTGGCACATCACCATAAATATTTACTAAATGGAAATAAAAGAACGCACGAAAGAAGTAGCACTCACCCAGCAATTGTTTTTTTACAGCGGCTGAAAGTGAATTCGAAGCAGTTATGCCTTCCAGTGCAACATTCACGCGGTATATAAATTCATAACCGCGATCCCATATCCCTACACCACTGGTTGTACCTGCCGCCCGCAGCGTGTTTTCGTAAAGGGCGAGCAACCGGGAGTTGTCTTTGAAGAACAGGGTAAGGTTGTCGGCGGACAGCTCTGTCACGAACGATACGCCGCTGAACGCTTCGTCCGGGGTGGATACGGTAGGCTCCCGTTGGGAGAGGTTAGAGTAAATATCGGTGAGTACAGACGTAGCTGTATTATTGTCCTGGTAAACGTTGCCGGCATTCACACTGGTGACAGGCACATCTACTTCGATGAACTTTTTACAGGACGCTGTCTGAAGCAGCATTGCTGTGGCGATAACGGCGGCGCCCAAACGGCATTTATATTGATAGATATTGTTGTTCCACATACTTATCTCTTTTAATTTCCTATAATGATACCTGCAGGCCGAATGTGATCACGCGTAAGGGAGGCAGGGTAAAGGTGCTCTGGTTCTCGGGATCGAGGCCTTTGTATTTAGTAAACGTAAGCAGGTTTTGCCCCTGCGCATATACCCTGACCTGCTGCATGTGTGCCTGTTTTATCAGGGAGGTGGGCAGGTTGTATGTAAGCGACATGTTTTTTAACCTGATATAAGAAGCGTCCGTCCAGGCAGCAGAAGAATAGATACTGCTGGCGTACGCATAAGTGTTATTCAGGGCAGCAACACCCGGATGCGGACGTTGGTAGCTGGCTTTATCACCCGCAGCCTTCCAGTAACCGAGTACATCCGCCGGCTGGTTACCGGTGCCGGAAGTGGCGGAAAATACACCTACCGAACTATAACCAAAAGAGGTTTCGTCGAAGCCACGTTGTTTGGTAAACTGAAAAAGGAAGTCGAGAGAGATACCCTTATACGTAAGCGTATTCTGGAAACCACCATAATACTTTGGTGTGCGGTCTATAAGCACAGTTTCATCCCTGGACAATACCGGTATTTCCACCAGGCTTTTATCCGGGATCTGGAAATTATAACGGCCGGTTTGAGGGTTTACACCGGCGTACTGAAATGCCTTTGTAATAGTAAGTGGCTCACCGATCACCAGGCTATTAGCATATGAAGAAGTGGCCAGGCCGGGGAACGCCGCCAGTTCGTTGCGCGAGCGGGTCAGGTTCAGGCTGGTACTCCAACTGAAATTTTTACTCTTCAGGTTCTCGGAATTGATCGCCAGCTCAAAACCCTTATTCAGCACTACCGCCGCGAAGTTTTCGGTGATGGAGGGGAAGCCGGTAATAATTGGCAGGTTGTAACCAAGCAACTGGTTGGAAGAACGGTTATGATAGTAGTTGAAGTTCACCAGGATGCGGTCCTGAAGGAAACCGAGATCAATGCCGGTATTCAGCTTACGTGTTTCTTCCCATTGGATGTAAGGATTGCTCAACGCATTCGGACGCAGGGTAGTACCGCCACCATAAGGCTGTGGTACGCCTACTGTACGGTATAAGCTCATAAAGGTATAGTTACCTATCTGATCGTTACCGGTAGTGCCGTAGCTGGCTTTCAACTTACCGAAGCTGAGGAACGACAGCTTTTTGCTCCACCATTTTTCCTTCGTAAATACCCATCCTGCACCGATGCCGTAAAAGTTATTGAAGAGATTTTCAGACCCGAAACGGCTGCTGCCGTCGCGGCGGATGCTAAGGTTCAGCAGGTATTTGTCCTGGTAGTTATATGCCAGCCGGCCGAATACCGCGTTATAGTTATAGGTTTCCTGCTGTGCACCAATGGGGATCACGCTGGTAGCGGCCGTGATACTGGCGAGCTGCCCATCGTTACTGTAGCCACTCGTGGAAAGCGATTGCAGATTGTATTTGTTCTTTTGAAAAGTAGTACCTGCCAGCAGATCGAATTTGCCGTAAGACCGGGCCATTTGATACGATAACTGCGGCTCAATGATCCAGTTGGTGACTTTACGGGTGGAATAAAAAGCGCTACGATTATTGGTAGTAGTGCTGGGCGCGAAAAAACTTTGCGGAGTGAGAAGCATTTCGTCGCTGGAAAGGCTCGTATATCCGAAGCTGGATTTTAAGGTAAGGGTGTTCCAGATGCGGTATGACAGTTCCGAATTGCCTACCAGATTATTGCTATTTACATTGTAAGTGCGCAGCACTGATCTTATTGGATTGATCCAGGTTTCAGCGCCGCCATTAGGCAGGAGCGCCCAGTTCAGATTGCCGATCGAATCGTACAGGGCTGGTGCATTGGGAGACAGCTTCATGGCGGAGGAGGTAAGATCTACGCCAGGCAGCACATTCTTATCCGTCAGGTAATTCCCGCCAAAGGACATTTTAAAGCGCTGGTTAAACGAAGTATGTGACATGTTGAAGTGCACGCTCCCCCTGTTGTCAGCCAGGCTGCCAGGATTTACGGTAGTCTCATGATGATAGTTGGCGCCGAACAACACCTGCGTATTCGCATTACCGCCCGAGGCTGTGGCCTGCACATCGGTGTAGTCTGCTTTACCACCAATCAACACTTCCTGCCAATCGGTATATCGGTTTTGATCCCACACTGTGAGGTCGTAATTGGTGGAAGCTGGTGTGGTGGGAATTGCCTGCCCTTGTATGGTATAAGCATCTTTACGCAGCGCAATATATTGTTCGGTGTTCAGGTTTTTCATCTTCCTGCCCACTTCTCCAAAGCCTCTTTGTACATTGACAGTTACATTCGTTCTGCCCACCTTTCCTTTTTTAGTGGTGATAAGAATAGCTCCGTTAGCTGCGCGGGAACCATAGATGGCCGTAGCATCCGCATCTTTTAACACATCGATGCTTTCAATATCCTGCGGGTTTAAAAAGGCCAGCGGGTTGCTTACACCTGTACCAGTCAGTTGATCAGAAGCGCCCTGTATGCTGCTCAGCGGGGTTAGCATAGACTGTACATAGGGTACACCATCCACCACGTAGAAGGGTACCATGCCACTGTTGATACTGTTGCGCCCCTGGATCTGCACCTGCACACCCGCGCCGGAAAAACCTGTTGTTTGGGTTATAAAAACACCTGGTACGCGGCCGGCAATGGCCAGCAGCGGGTTGGTTACGGGGGATCTTTCAATATCCTTCGCCTTTACGGTACTGATGTTGCCGGTGGAAAGGCGGCTGGAAGTCTGGCCGTAAGCGATCACCTGCACCTCATCCAGCTTGTTTTGCGCGGTTTTCATGAGGATGGCTATAGTACTGGTTTTTGTGACGCTATAGAACTGCGGCTCATAACCCACTGCAGTAAACACAAGTACAGCGCCGGCTTTCACCTCGATGGAGAATTCCCCATTGGCATTGGCAAATACGCCGGTGGCGGTACCTTTCACCGATACGGTTACATTCGGGATGCGTTGGCCTGATGCATTGGACACTGCTCCCGTTATCTTTTCCAGCACAGGTTCTTCCACCTCCCCCGGCTTTTCTATTGTGGACGGTACTATTGGTTTAGGAGACAAGAAGATCGTTTTCCCTTTAATACCATATTTCACCGGCTGTTCACTGAATACTTTATCCAGCAGTTCGCGCAGTGGCATATTTTCCGCAGTGATGGTAACTGCTTTCGTGTTGCGCAGATCCCCTTCCGTTGCCAGCAGCACAAATCCCGTTTGTTTTTTAATGACGGAGAAAAAAGTTTTCAACGGCACGCCACGTACGGACACGCTCACCGTTTGGGCCACACTGGCAGCGGAGGCATGTAATAACACCGTCGTAAGAAGTAAAAAGATCAGCTTCATGATCATCGCGATTTTGGTGACGACCTGTAACCATGCGGGCCGGGATAGAAGCCGGCAACCGCATACAGGCGTAATTCCTGTTTTTTGCATAAATTGTGCAAATGTTTGGTTGAATAATAAGGGACCCGAAAAGCTCTGAAGGTTCAGCCAGATGACGCCGGAGGTAGTTCCAATACTTCCGGTTTTTCTTTTACTGCACCGTATATTTATTTTTGTTTCAGACAATAATGAACCTTCCGCGCGATGTTTGTCACCGGCGTCAGGTTTACATAGCAAAATTCAGAAGGATTACCTACGGCGTTACCACCAGCCTTCTCCCCGCTTCTATCCTGAAATGCACGTTCATTTCACTGAGCATGCTTAACAGGTCTTTCAGCGGCATATTCATTTCCATCTCCCCTACGAAACGCGTAACCGGCGGGCGGCCTTCGTACACAACTTCGATATCATACCAGCGCTCCAGTTGCTTCATCACCTCTTCGAGCGTGGCACCTTCAAAATTGAATAAGCCATTTTTCCAGGCCATTACTTTTTCGATGTTAATTGCATTGTTCACTGTTATTGCAGGCTCTTCCCCGCGGCCCACCTGCGCCTGCTGTCCGGGATGCAGCACCGCGGCTGAGGCCCCGGCACTGACTTTCACACTTCCCTGTAACAGCGTTGTATAAATGGTTGATTCGTTATTATATGCGTTAATGTTAAAGCTGGTCCCCAGTACATCGATGCTCGCCTTATTTCCCACCTGTACCTGGAATGGCTTGTCCGCATCGGCCGCTACTTCAAAATACACTTCTCCCTGCACCACTACCCGCCGGGTATTACCACTAAAAGCCACCGGAAAACGCAGGCTGCTGGCCGCATTCATCCAGGCTTTTGTACCATCGGGCAGAGTTACCCTGAACTGTCGCCCCCTGGGCGTGGTCATCGTATTATACATCACTTCAGCGTCAGTGGCAATGGAGGGATTATATGATAATGCGCCGCCGGACAAGCGCAATGATGCGCCGCCCTGTTGTGCGATTACGCCATTGCCCAGGCTGTCGAGCACCATTTCGCTGCCATCGGCCAGGGTAAGTACAGCGCCTGTTTTACCTGCAGAAATTACCGGAGAAGATTGATCTTTTGCCAACTGCGGCATGGCCGGACGGTTCTCCATCCACCAGTAGCCAACGCCGGCCAGTAATAATATGGCTGCTGCCGCGGCCCAGGTCCGGAAGCGTAACATCCGGACGGGCTTCCCGGGCACAACAGACACCTTATCTATCTCGTATGCTCTGCGCGCCATATCGTTGAAACGCAATTCCTGCGAGGGTGTAAGTGTATCTTCATAGGCCGCAATTTCTTCGCTCACCACTTCGCTGAACAAGTCCTGCCCTGCCTCCTCCTGGAAGCTGGCAGACAGTTCCTCCAATTCCGCAGGTGATATATCATCATCGCGGTAACGGGCAAGCAGATATGTTAATCGTTCCCTTTGCATATAACTTCTGTAATAGATAAACCCATGGTGAACCATTTAGGTCACCTCATTTTGAAAAAAAAATTTAAAGCAGGAGTGAATGAAGGTAAAGGCCCGCCTGCCGGAGTTTTTCCCGGATGATCTTAAGGGTGGCCATCAGTACTTTTTTGACGTAACGGAAAGATAATCCCGTATGTTCAGCGATTTCCTGCATACGCAGCCCTTCTTCACGGCTAAGGCGGTAGATTTCGCGATGTCTTTCGGGGAGTGCATCCACCACCACCTGTATAATCCGGCGGGTTTCGCGGTACGCAAGGTCTAATTCTGTTTGATGAGATAAGTCAGAGGCATGTTCTGCCAGTTCTGAGCGAAGACGTTGTTGCAATCCATGCTGACGGAAATACCGGTAACATTCGTTGGACACGATACGGAACAACCAGGCATGCGGATGTTCCATCCCGGCCAGTTTATCGCGGCTGAGCCAGAAGCGGATCAGCGACTCCTGTATAACTTCGGCGGCTGCGGACTCGGACTTTACGAGCCTGATCACATAACCGGCGATTTTAGGCTTCAGTGTAGCATACAACTGTTCAAAGGCTTGTTCGTCGCCACCCGCTATGCGGTCGAACAGTGCTTTCTCTATATGTAGGTGATTAGTCTGCAATATTCACATGAGCGCCCGGTATCGTTCTAAGTAAAGCTGGATGAAATAAAGATTAGCGGCGCATTGCCTCAAAGGTAATAATGTTTATCACTTTACGAAGCGGCTGGCAGATTTCCTCCAAAATAGTAGTTAGGGCGTTTTGAATAAGAAGAAAAATATCAAATTCAACTTTTAATTTACTTTA
>CBFHAF010000140.1:0-8753 GCA_965653435.1 uncultured Chitinophaga sp. | reverse complement strand
TAGTATTTTAAGGCCACTTCTACGCTCAGGCCAGCACGCAGCTTGTCGAGATATTGGTCTGCATTATCAATAGTGATCTTAACCGGCACACGCTGCACGATCTTTACGAAGTTGCCCGTCGCATTGTCCGGCGGCAGCAGGGAAAATTTGGCGCCTGTAGCGCGGGAGATGGCAGACACATGGCCTGTCATTTTAAGGCCGCTGTAACCGTCCACTTCAATTTCCGCTTCCTGGCCTACCTGTATGTGGGCCAGCTGCGTTTCCTTAAAGTTCGCCACGATATAAAAACCGTTTTCATCAACGATGGTGAAAAGGCTCTGGCCGGCTTGCACGAACTGCCCCGGCTCGATATTCTTTTTACCGATGCGGCCGTTGATGTTCGCGGTGATGTTGGTGTAGCCCAGCTTGAGCTTCATCTGCTCCACGGCCGCCTTGCGGCTGGCCACCAGCGCTTCGGCCTGGGCTACTTTCGCAGCGGCCACCTGTACGGAAGAACGGGCGAGGGTAATGTTATCCTGCGCGGCCTGGTACTGTTTGTCGTTGGTAAGGCTGGCTGCTTTGGTATCGTCCAGCTGGCGGTTGGTAATGGCCTGGTCGTCGAAAAGGCTCTGGTCGCGGCGAAGGTCTGCCAGCGCCTTTTCTTTCCGTACCAGCGCTACCTGCGCATTGGCGTCGGCCACCCTGATGGATGCCGAGGCGTTCACCTGGTTGGCCCGCGCGGTCTCCAGGTCGGCCACCGCCTGCTGGTAATCCGCTTCCGCCTGCTGTAATCCGATGCGGTATTCCTCATCGTCTATCAGCAACAGGGAATCACCTTTTTTTACATTACCATAATCCTGAACGTTAAGGCTCTTTACATAACCGGCCACCCTGGCTATAACGGGGGCGGAATGGCCTTCTACCTGTGCGTTGTCTGTCGTTTCGTGGTGGCGGGCATAAAGCCATTGTTTAACCCCGAAAATGCCCCCGGCTATGAGTATGCCGATGAAAATGAGGCGCACGACCAATTTACCCTTACGCGGGTTCGCATTTGCTGTTTCCATTGTAATGTGTGTTTGTAGGATGTATTTACAGGGCAAAAGTAAACCAAGTTTACTAATTAGACAA
This sequence comes from uncultured Chitinophaga sp., assembly GCA_965653435.1. Classification (GTDB taxonomy): domain Bacteria; phylum Bacteroidota; class Bacteroidia; order Chitinophagales; family Chitinophagaceae; genus Chitinophaga. Next base: position 7,646 of record CBFHAF010000140.1, on the reverse strand, counting down.
GTAGGTTGACCATTAAATAAAAATTATTAACTTTATGTTGACAAAAGGGCTATTTTAGGCAACATTGTAACAGTGTACAATTATGACCACAACTGAATTAGATAAGAAACTGGAAGAGATTGTAGCCCGCAGGCCGCGGCTGCTGGTGAAGCTGCTCAGCATCGTGAAGAAGGATTTTGACGCCCGGATCACTGAATATTTGCAACAAACTGGTTATAAAGACTTTAAGATAGGAGACATGGTGCTGCTGGTAAATATTTCACCGGAAGGCACCATCAATAATGAGCTCGCCAAAAAGGCCCGTATCACCAAGCAGGCGATGAGCAAGGTGGTAAAGAACCTGGAGGTGATGGGCTTTATTTATACCCGTAAGCATGAAACGGACAACCGTGCCACAGTCATTTTCCTCAGCGACAAGGGGAAGCAGCTGGTGATCGACGTTTCGGGAGCCGTACAGGAAATCCAGTCATTCTATACCAATATAATCGGAGAAAAGGACGCGGAGCAGCTCCGGGATATTTTATTCCGGCTGGTGGAAGGTATCTTTCCTTCCGGGGTGGAGAAAAAAACGCCGGCCCAGCCAGATAACAACTCCGGCCAGTAAGGCTCCCGCCAACCATCCATACCACATTTTATTCCTCCCGGGTTTTTCCGGCAGCACCGTTTGCGGATGGCCTATATAGGTCATGGCAGCCCAGTAGTACGGCAATTTCAGCTGCTGGCCGGATTTTTCATTCAGCAACCATTGTTGTTTGGCATGATGAAGCGCCAGCGCGGGGTCTGCCGCATTCCGCAACTGGTTGTAAAAATCGCCGGTAAGGCTGGCTGCTGTGGCATCGTGCAGGTTCCACAGGCCGGCTACAATGCCCGTTGCGCCTGAAGCGGTGAATTCGCGGGCAAGACTGATGATCCCCTCGCCTTCCGCCATCATACCCTGGCCGGTTCGGCATGCGCTTAATACGATAAGGCCGGGGCGGAATTTCCTCGCATATAACTCAAACAGGTAAAACGGCCCGTCTGCCAGCTGGATGGCAGGCAGCTGCTGATCGCCTTCCAGCGAGGCATGCGTGCTGAGGTGCAGGATGCCGCCGTTGCCAAGCTGTTCCCTGAAAGCGGCGAGCGTGGCTTTGCCGTCTTTGAAATAAAGCCCGCCGGCAGACTGTTTCACGGCTTTATATTCTTCTTCCACTGCAGGCAGGCCTTGCTCGGAAATAAAGAAACCCCTGAGCTTTTCCGGCCCTTTGCCTGCCGCCGGCGACTGCCGCAGGTAGGTTTGAAGGGAATAGGCCAGGCTGGTGACGGTACGTTTCAAAAGAAAAGGCCATTGCGCCGTATTCCGTTTATAGGTGATGTCTGTGATCATCTCATAGAACTGAAGATAACCGAACCATCCATCCGGGATCAGCAGGTAGCGGGGATCGGTGGAACCTTTCCAGAGCCAGCTGAAGATGCGGTATGCATCACGGTAATAATCCGCAGGAGCGTTCTGCATAGCGGCGGGGCCGTTGTGGAAGTATTTGGTGACGAAGTTTTGCAGGAATAATTGTTTGCCTCTCCCGTCGCCCAGGCGGCGGACCTGCACGCGCGACTGCGCCAGATCCAATATGTACAGGTGGTCTTCCCCGGAGAAAAGACTTTTCACCGTCAGCCCCGCAGGAATATTCTTCCTGTATTCAGGTTCCGTTGCAGCGGGCGCTTCGAAATAATCCGGGTATTTTTTCCTGATGCGCGCCTGCAGCTGTGAAAGATCGTATGCCAGCGCATCGCGGGCAGGGTTCTTTTTCCCGGTCAACGCCGCTTCCCGGTCGTAATAAGCCAGCGCCTGCTGCAGCCGCTGCTGATTGTCCAGCAGGGAATCTTTCATACCCAGCCGCCCCTGCTGCATGTTAAATAATTGTTCCTGCAACAGCACCTGCGCTTTGCTTTTCTCCATGATGTGCAGCATCGTGAGGGCATCTGCATCCCGTTCATCCTGTTCCCATAAAAGATAGGCGGCGTTCATGGCTTTTTCGGCCAGGGCATGGCTTTGCCGCTGGTGCTGCAAACGGGTTGCACGGCTGAAGAACTCTCTCCGCAGGGTAGCCTCAATATCAAAAATGAGCAAATACCCGTTCAGCGCTTCTTCCAGGCGGCCTGCCTGCACCAGTGCATCAGCGCGGCCTTCAATGGCGTCGGCGATGGTAAAATCGCCATAAAGACGGTCCTTAGCGGGCCAGCCTGCTGTATGGCCGGGCAGCATATATTGCAGCGCACGGTCGAAAGGTAAAGTATTTGAACCGGCTCGTTTCCGGGAAAACAATGTGGCCTTCCCTTGTTTTACCAGCACCCTGGCCTTTTCACGGTTGCGTGCCCCGGGATAGAAGCGGTCCAGCGCAGCGAGCGAACGGACGTACCATGTGCCTGCTTCATCGTATTGTTTCCGGAGCATCGCCACATCTCCGTTCGCCTGAAGCACAGAGGCCAGCCAATAACCGGCATTTTCCATCTGCAATATTTCGGGCCGCTGCAATATCCGCATGCCCAGCGCGGCGTGCATCGCGGCGCTGTCCGGCATTTCCTTCCTGATATAGATCTCCGCGAGCGATGAATGGAGCAGCCCGGCTATATTGCTGTTTGCAGCGGCCAGGCGCAGGCCGGCGAACGCATAGGAGCCCGCAAGGTCAAAACGTTCCTGCATAAGGGATGTAACGGCCAAGTTGCTGTATACGGATGCCGCCTGCTGCGCATCGTTCTGCTGCCGGGCTATTTCCAGGCTGCGTTCCTGGATAAAAGCGGCCCGTTCGTAATCTCCCAGGCGGGTATAATTATTGCCCAGCGGTTTAAGGATGTATTCCAGTATGTCCGTTTCCGTTAGCTTGTGCTCTTTGTGGTAACGGTATGCAGCTTCGTAGGCAGTGATGGAAGGAAGGATATTGCCGGTGATCATCTGGTAATATCCCTGGTAGGTAAGCATATCCAGCCAGGCGGAATGTTCGGCTTCATGCTGCGGGGAACGCCATGCACGCTGCGGCAGTTCCATGAGCAGGGCCAGCCTTTCAGCAGGCGCATCCGCCGCGTAATCCATCTGCAGGTAGAGCCATTCCGCAAGGTTATTCTCTTTTTGAAGAGCAGCCGCCTTCCGCTCCTGTTCAGCGGGAAGACGGGATGTATCGGCAACCTGGCAGATGCCTGCCGGTGCAATGAAGCAACATAGGAAAAGGATGATATATCGCAGGCGGACCATTCGGTACTAAAGATAATGTACCTGCGTTGAATTTATTACCGGCAGGCGAGCTGTCCTTTCCGCGGGTATTACAGAAAATTCAGGTCAGAACCGCCAAATACCATAGAAGAACACACGCTGCTGGGAATCTTTGACGTATTGCAGCAACCTCACGCCCAACGAAGGCCCCACCCGGACCATGCCCAGGTTGATATCCGCGAACAACGCGCCATCAGCGGCCGTGAAACGCTCACTCACCGTGCCTGCCAGCCGCTCAAATTTTTCCGGCACGCCGGTCGGTGGCTGCGGCATTGCCGTCACGACTTTCTTCTCCTGTTTCTTCTCCCCCACCACCACGCTCACCATCGCTCCGGCTCCAACGCCCAGCCAGGAAGTGATGTTGTACCGGACATGCAGCGGCACCACATCCATCGTCGTTCTGCTGGTTATCTCGAAATTCTCCCGCCCCTGCACGATGTATTTGCCATTACCGATGGTCGTATCCCGCTGGTCGCGGGAAAAAGAAGTGAGCGTTTCATTTTTCTGCTGGAGGCCGAGATATATTTCCGCCTGCAGATACGGCCTGTACGGCGAATAAGTGGACAGGCTGAAACCGAGCGAGCCCGCCGGCAATCCGAATGGCATTTCGTTCCTCCCCGAACCGATCCCGTACCCCATGATCACGCCCGGCGAAATACCCGGCATCCAGCGGCCTTTGGAACGGTTGGTGATCACCGGCTCGTTCTTGTCGAACACAATAGACGCCTGGCTGGTGAACGGCAGCTTTTTTAATTCCTCGCTGAAACGGATGCGGTATTTGATAAATCCTTTTGTGGAATCCTGGTCTTCAACGCCTTCCTGTCTTACGCCTTTGAGATAAATATTGTTGAACACAAAAAAGATACTGTCCTGCCGCACGATAGTATCCAGGCAACTCTGTCTTTCATAGGCAGAATCACACATCACGCATTTGGGTGAGTAATCGGTGATCTCCAGGCTTTGCCCGTTGAGCATCCCGGGCACTGCCACACCGATGGCCACTTTGCTGGCAGGACCTTTTCCGGTGTTCTGGAACTGCACTTTATAGCTCAGCTCTTTTGATTTCCGCACAAAGCGGTAGTTCATCCGCCGGTTCTTCAGCTGCATGCGGTTGGGATCGTGCGAGGCCACGATCTGCATTTCGAGGTTATACTGGCCCATGGGCATCAGCGGATCGTCGGGTATGAACAGGCTGCTGACCGTTACCACCGCATTTGTATCCTTGATCATCTCAGGCGTGGTTTCAAGCGAAAGGAAGAGGAATTTTTCTTCGCCGGCTCCAAGGTTTTCCACCCGCCATACATGCTGCTCTCGGAAAAGGCTTTTCTTTTCCGCCAGCACAGCCGCTACCGTTGTGTTCCGCTCCGCCAGCGCCGTGCGCCAGGCGGTTGTCATTCCGCCTCCGGGTGAAAAGGCGCTGTTTGCGGAAGGGCCTGCCAGCGGGATGTATATATCTTCGGAAAGCGCAAATACCGGCACGGAATCAAAAACCGATTTGCGCTCGCCGTGATAAGCGCGCGCTCCGGCCATTTCAAAGTTCTTTTGTGCGAACTGTTTTTCGTTGTAGAACAGCAGCAGCGAACCGCTTACTGTTCCGGATCCGCCGGGGTGGCGGTAACCCACTACAGCCACCATCTCTTCGCCGGGCTTCGGCATGCGGTTGGCTTTCATCGCCAGGAAGTCCGACTGGCCGGAGAAAAAACCCGAGGGGTTATCCGCCGCGGCATACATCGTCTTCTTTACTTTTATTTTCCGCGGTTTGCTTTTGGGCGCTTTACCATCATCGTAGTTATTGGTGGCATAAAGACGGATCTCGTAGTCGCCGGTATCTTTGAAATGATGAACAGGCTGGGGGGCAAAAGAAAAAGTGCCGTCGCCGAACTCCCAGAAATACGTATAGAATGCTTCCGGTGCACCGGCGATCTGCCGCAGGGGGCGAAGGCTGGCGCTCAGGCTGGCTTTGTTGTTCTCCAAGCCGATCTCGATAACGGCAGGAATGGTGTCAGGCGCGGCTCTCTGCTGTGCGGCCAGTGGAAAGGCCATAACGAGGAATAGAACGGCGGCGCTGATAAATTTATTCATATAGCGGTATTTAGGGTAAATGCTGCTCCCGGCCCGACAGGTACGATCCGTCAATATACCTTTTTTCCGCCAACAACAAAAGGCGCTCCCGCATGGTACGGGAGGCCTTCATCGTGTATCTGGTGTTAACAGGTCAGGAGCTTTCATCAACATATCAACCAGGCGGCGCGTTTGTTACCCCGGGATTTTTAAATATCTTTAAAAACATATGTCCACCTCCCCTCATGCAGACCAGTCTTTTATCCACGCCCTGCTGCACAACGATGTGCCGGCAGTGGAAGAGATCTACCGGCGCTTTTCACCGCGGGTAAAACATTATGTAATGCAGAACAGCGGCACGGCAGACGATGCGGCGGACATCTTCCAGGAATCACTCGTAGACATCTATAACCAGGCCCGCTACAAAGGGCTGGTGCTTACCTGTCCCTTTGAGCCTTTCCTGCTGATGGTATGCAGGCGCAAATGGCTCAACGAGTTAAAGAAAAGGGGCCGGCAGGGGGTAACAAAAGACCTGGATGAGCAATTTAATGCAGGAGAAGACAGCTTCCGGGATGCCGAAAAGACCTGGGCGGATAACGAAAAGGCGCGCCTCTTTAAAGCCATGCTTGAAAAGATGGGCGAACGCTGCCAGGAGATCATCCGCTGGTCTATGACGGACAAACCGCAGGAGGAGATCGCCGCCAAACTGGGTGTCACCTACGGTTATCTGCGGAAAAAGAAATCGGAATGCATGGCCGCTTTGATCAGCGCCATTAAAGAAAACCTTTCAAAATGGGGACTGACATGAACGAACAGGATCATGAATTAATAGAACGTTACCTCTCCGGCGATATGGACCCGGATACCAGGGCCGCCTTTGAGAGCCGTCTCGAAAAGGAGCCGGAGCTGCTGCATACGCTCCAGACCTGGCGCGACGTGGAAGAAACGCTCCGGCATACGCTGGCGCCAGATGCGCAACGCGATGAGCTTAAAAAAACACTGCACCAGCTGCGCCCCGTCATTACAAAACAGCCTCCCAAAGTAGTGCGCTTCAACAGGTCGCTGGTCGCGATCGCCTCGCTGGCCGCCGCCGTTGCACTCATCCTGTTCCTCGGCCCCTGGGATGAGGACCTGTACCAGCAATACGGCGTCAGGGAAATGGTTTCCCCTGCGGAACGCGGTACCCGGGCGGATACGCTGCTGGCTGAAGCAGCGCACCAGTTCAATCATCATCATTATGAAAAGGCTATTGCAACGCTGGATAAGGTGTTGCAGCAGCAGCCTGATAACGCATATGCACGGTATTACCGCGGCCTTTCTTACCTCGAGAATAAACAACCTGCCCGGGCCCGCGCCGATCTCGAACCCATTTACAGCGGCGAATCCGTGTTTAAATACGAAGGCGCATTTTATGTTGCGCTGAGCTACCTGCAGGAAAAGAACGAAGAGAAATGCAGGGAGTGGCTGGAAAAGATACCGGCGGACGCGGAGAATTATGCAAAGGCGAGGGAGCTGCTGGAGAAACTTTAAAAAAATAAATTTGCCCGTTTAAATAACCCATCGTAATATTGCGATAGATATGGGACTTACAAAATCAGAGATATTCACCGACAAACAAAATAAACTGGCGGCTATGATGAAGGCGCTGGCCCACCCTGCGCGCATCGCCATCATCCAGCACCTGATCAGGGCAGAGGCCTGCATTTGCGGCGACCTGGTGGAAGAACTGGGCCTTGCCCAGGCTACCATCAGCCAGCACCTCAAAGAACTGAAAAACGCCGGCCTCATCCAGGGAACCATAGAAGGAACCAGCGTTTGTTATTGCATAGACCCCAAAGGCTGGAAACAGTACAAGGCTGCTTTCGACACGTTCTTCGTGGCCTATGACAACAATTCCTGCTGCTGATTTTTTTTGCCCCAATCTATCGCAATATTGCAATGTAACAATTAATAACAACCAACATGGCAACACAAGCCCAGCTCAAAGAGATCGTAAGACTGAAATACAGCGAGATCGCCCAGCAGAGCAAAGAAGAAAATGCAGCATCCTGCTGCGGCTCCGGCGGCTGCTCCACCGAAGTATATAACATTATGACGGACGACTATACCGGCCTGGAAGGTTATGATCCGGATGCGGACCTCGGCCTGGGATGCGGCCTTCCCACACAGTTTGCAAAGATCAGCAAAGGCGATGTGGTGATAGACCTCGGTTCAGGCGCCGGCAACGATTGTTTTATCGCACGCGCCATGACCGGAGAAACCGGTAAGGTGATCGGCATAGACTTCACACCCGCCATGATCGAAAAGGCCCGTGCCAATGCCGAAAAGCTCGGGTATAACAATG
>CBFHAF010000139.1:0-8760 GCA_965653435.1 uncultured Chitinophaga sp. | reverse complement strand
GGCAGGTGTATATACATGGGATGAAGCGCAAATGCTGAGATGGCGGCATAAGGATAGGAGTCTTTCCAGCTGTGCTCCGCAATAGTATCGTTCACCGGCAGCAGCTGGATCATACGCTGGCCGGTGGAAGCCGCCCAATCGGCCAGCAGCCGCAGGTCAGAGAATTCACCACAGCCCAATCCTTTTCCGGAACGCAACGAGAACACGGGAACTGCGACGCCCGCGCCTTTCCAGAGCGGATGATTGAAACGGGCATAGCCGTCGTCAGCCACGCAGGGGCCGGCCGAAAGAAAAGAGCGGTTCTCCCCTGCTTCGTATTCAACGCCGTCCAGCAGGTATTTGTATTCCAGGGAAACGCCCGGCGGTATGTTCACATTGGCAGCGAAACGCCCGTCCTCCCGCGCCTGCATCTTCACGGCGGATGCGGCGTTCCAGTTGCCCAATGTATCCGTATTCCCCGTCAGCCACAGTTCCCGTCCGCTTTCCAGCAAAGGCGCGCTCACCTGGAAATAATGCGAGGCCCCGCGCGGAACGGGCGAGGCAGGATGATGGAAATACACATCACGGAAAGGCGCTTTCATGAGGCAGTCCGCAACGCGCCCGGGTTGCCGCCACTCGTCGCGGATGGTCAGTTCCTGCTCGTCTTTATGGAAAACAATGCAGCGCACAGACTGCTCTTTCACTTCCCAGCCATGGGTGAGAATGTAGTGGTAGCGCAGCTCCGGGAGATCCCATTCCAGCGTTGCCGTCCAGTGATCATGATCGTACCAGGTCATGGGCAGCACGCTGCCGGAATCGATGGCAAGGGAAAGCTGTTGGCCCCATGAAGTGGAGTACCGGACGAAAAAGCGCAGCGTCATAACCCGGAAATTACGAAAAAAGCAGGGCAACTCCTTTTACCTGGAAAAAGGGACCGGCCTTCACTGTTATTCCTTCCGGCCTGAAGGGCCCGGCGCATTTGCATTTCGCGGGCGACGGAGCGCAGCAGGAAGATTCAAAACATACCTCATGTATGCCTGGGAATAATTCCCGGCTCAAAAAATAGGATTATCCGTTTTACTTCTTTACTTTATGGTAATACCAATCATTGCCATAATGAAGAAACTACTTACCCTATGGCTGGCCTGCCTGGCCTCATCCATCCAGGCTCAGGACCAGCAGGCACAGATCGCGGCGAAGGCCGGCGCTATTTCGGCCAAGCTCATTGAATGGAGAAGATACCTGCACGAACACCCGGAGCTCTCCAACCGGGAAGTGAACACCGCAGCCTATGTGGCCGCGCATCTGAAAAAACTCGGCATAGAAGTACAGACCGGCGTTGCAAAAACCGGCGTGGTAGGGCTGCTGAAAGGCGGCAAGCCCGGCCCTGTTGTGGCGCTCCGCGCGGATATGGACGCCCTGCCCGTGAAAGAAAGAGTGGACCTGCCGTTTAAATCGCAGGTAACGGCGGATTACCTCGGGCAAACGGTGCCTGTGATGCATGCCTGCGGCCACGACAGCCATGTGGCTATTTTGATGGCCACCGCGGAAGTACTGGCTTCCATGAAAAAAGATATACCCGGTACGGTGAAATTCATTTTCCAGCCCGCTGAAGAAGGCCCTCCGGGCGATGAAGAAGGCGGCGCGCCGCTGATGGTGAAAGAAGGCGTGATGGACAATCCCAAAGTGGACGCGATATTCGGCCTGCACATCGGCTCCGGCATCGAAGCGGGGAAGATCCGGTACAAGCCGGGCGCCATGATGGCTTCCTCCGACTGGTTCACCATTGCCATCAAAGGCAAGCAGGCGCATGGTTCCGCGCCCTGGAACAGCATAGACCCGATCGTGACCGGCACGCAGATCATTGAAGGATTGCAGACCATCGTAAGCCGTCAGTCCAATATCGTGGAAGCGCCTGTAGTGATCACGGTCGGCAAATTCCACAGCGGCGTGCGCAACAACATCATCCCCGAGGACGCGTTGCTGGAAGGCACCATCCGCACGCTGGACGCACGGATGCAGAAAGATGTGCATGAGCGTATCCGTAAAACGGCGGTAAAGATCGCGGAAGCATCCGGCGCAGTGGCCACCGTAAGCATCGATACCAAAACGCTCGTCACGTTCAACGATTCGGCGCTGGTGGCAAAGATGCTGCCTTCATTAAAAAAGGCCGCCGGGGCTGAGAATGTAAGTACCATGAACTGGGTGACCGGCGCGGAAGATTTTTCCTTTTACGGCACCAAAGCGCCGGCGTTTTTCTTCTACCTCGGCGGCATGCCTAAAGGCAACGACCCGCTGAAAGCGCCCGGCCACCATACGCCGGATTTTTATATCGACGACAGCGAGCTGCATGTAGGCGTGAAAGCCTTCTGCAACCTTGTATTCGATTATGCAAAGGCTTCTGCCAGGTAAAATTATTTTTATTTAAAAGGAGAACGCAGCAACGGAAATTGCTGCGTTCTCTTTTTATGCACAGTGGCAGGCCTTTCTCAATGGCAAGGGAATATTGCGTAGATAAAAAAGCCCGGAGCGTTTGCATGCTCCGGGCTTTAACTTATTGTTCCGTTGAATTATTTCACTTCTTCAAACTCAGCATCTGTAACGGCGTCGCCTGCATTGCCCTGTTGGCCGCCTTGCTGCTGGCCACCGGCTTGTGCGCCACCGTCGGCGCCGGGCTGGCCCTGTGCCTGTGATGCTTTGTACAGCTCTTCCGAAGCCGCGGTCCACGCAGCATTCAGTTCCGCTACCGCTACGTCGATCTGTGCAATATCCTGTGTTTTCTGCGCATTACGCAGTTTTTCCAGGGCCGCTTCGATAGGCGCTTTTTTATCGGCAGGGATCTTTTCGCCGTATTCTTTGAGTTGTTTTTCCGTCTGGAACACGAGGCTGTCTGCCTGGTTGATCTTTTCCACCTTTTCACGGGCGGCTTTATCTTCCGCTTCGTTGGCTTTCGCTTCCGCCTTCATTTTTTCGATCTCGTCCTTATTCAGGCCGCTGCCGGCTTCGATGCGGATGTTCTGTGATTTACCGGTGCCCTGGTCCTTCGCGGTTACGTGGAGGATGCCATTGGCGTCGATATCGAACACTACTTCGATCTTAGGCACGCCGCGCTGTGCGGGCGGGATGTCGTTCAGGATGAAGCGGCCCAGCGTCCTGTTCTGGCTGGCCATCGGCCTTTCGCCTTGCAGTACGTGGATCTCCACGCTCGGCTGGTTGTCTGCCGCGGTAGAGAATACTTCGCTCTTTTTGGTGGGGATGGTGGTGTTGGATTCGATCAGCTTGGTGAACACACCGCCCATGGTTTCGATACCAAGGGAAAGCGGGGTAACGTCCAGCAGCAGCACATCCTTCACTTCCCCGGTAAGCACGCCACCCTGGATAGCAGCGCCTACGGCCACTACTTCATCGGGGTTTACGCCCTTGTTCGGCTTTTTGCCGAAGAATTTCTCCACTACTTCCTGGATGCGGGGGATACGGGTAGAACCACCAACCAGGATCACTTCGTCAATCTTATTGATGTCAATGCCTGCATCGGCGATCGCTTTGCGGCAAGGCTCCAGTGTTCTTTCCACCAGGCTGTCGCTCAGCTGCTCGAATTTGGCGCGGGAGAGTTTTTTCACGAGGTGCTTGGGCACACCGTCCACCGCAGTGATGTAAGGCAGGTTGATCTCTGTTTCCTGGGAGGAAGACAGTTCGATCTTCGCCTTTTCAGCAGCTTCTTTCAAACGCTGCCATGCCATCGGGTCCTTGTGCAGGTCTACGGCTTCGTCCTTTTTGAATTCATCTGCCAGCCAGTCCATGATCACTTTATCGAAGTCGTCGCCGCCGAGGTGGGTGTCACCGTTGGTGGATTTTACTTCGAATACGCCGTCGCCCAGCTCGAGGATGGATACGTCGAACGTGCCGCCGCCGAGGTCGAACACGGCGATCATGCTGTCCGCATGTTTTTTGTCCATGCCATAAGCCAGCGCCGCTGCGGTAGGCTCGTTGATGATACGGCGAACGGTAAGACCGGCAATTTCACCGGCTTCTTTGGTAGCCTGGCGCTGGGCGTCGTTAAAGTAAGCCGGAACGGTGATCACCGCTTCGGTCACTTCCTGTCCCAGGTAGTCTTCCGCTGTTTTTTTCATTTTCTGCAGGATCATCGCAGAAATTTCCTGCGGTGTATAGAGCCTGCCGTCTATATCGATACGCGTCGTATTATTGTCGCCTTTTACTACTTTATAACTTACGTGGCTGAGCTCGCTGGAAACCTCGTCGAAATGGCGGCCCATGAAACGCTTTACCGACATAATGGTGTTTACCGGGTTGGTGATCGCCTGGCGCTTGGCCGGGTCACCTACTTTCCTTTCGCCGTTCTTTAAAAACGCAACTACGGAAGGCGTTGTGCGGCGGCCTTCATCGTTTGCGATAACTACCGGTTCGTTACCTTCCATTACGGCAACGCAAGAGTTGGTAGTTCCTAAGTCAATACCTATGATTTTTCCCATAATAATTAATGTTCTCCTTTGTGAAACAGTGTAGCCCGGGAAGGGTTCCCGAACCTGTGATAGGTTTGTCAATGATTATGCCAAGGCAGACTTATATGAAAATATGTCAGTCCCGGGCTAACAACCGTGTATGTCTTTTAAAAAGAAGTCTGAACATATAGAACACAGTGGCGCAAATTTTGTTTCACTGTAAGTACACTAACCGTAATCATATGAAAAATACCATGCTAAGATGGGCCGTCCTCTTTATGGCCGCATCGCCCCTCACACTTGTTGCCCAAACCCCGGAACCAGCAACTACCGCACCCACCTCAAAAGGCGGCCTTTTTGGCGGCAGCCGGCAATTCAGGACCGTTTCCATCGGGGTGAACGGCGGTGTACTGATACCTGCCGTAGCCACCGGGGGCAGCAACGACTTCACCAAATGGCAGCTGAACTACGGTTATGGCGCCTATGTAAAATGGCAACTGCTCCACTTTCTTGCCCTGCGGGGTGACTTTGTGGGCGGTATATTAAAGGGAGACAACAGCGAAGAACTGGGGAACGGGCAAAATCCGAACAGGGCCGTTCAAAGCTTCGAAACCTCCCTCAACTGGTCAGGCAGCCTTAACGCCGTGTTCAACCTCGCCACCATCAACTGGCTGCACCGTCAAAATGCCGCGCAGCTCTATGTATCCGTGGGCGGCGGCCTGGCAGGCTATAAGCCCACCATCACCACAGCCGGCGGCGTTACGCGCGACTACAAGCCCTCCGGCAGCATCAACGAGTTCTTCGTGCCCGTAGGAGCCGGCTTGAAATTCAAACTGTCCGACTTCATCAACCTCGATCTTGGCTACACCATGCATTACCTGGATGGCGATAACCTGGACGGGTTCAATTACGGCACTTCCAAAGACAAATACGCCTACGGCTACGCCGGGCTGGAATTTGCGCTGGGCGACCGCACCAAGCCCCAGCTGGCATGGCACAACGCCCCCGCCGTGATGTACGACGACCTGGTGGCGCAGAAAGACCAGCTGAAGATGGAACTGGACGCTGAAAAAGAAAACAACGCCAAACTGGCCGCAAGCGTGGCCAAGCTTCAGGCAGACAGTGATGGGGACGGCGTGTCCGACCTCTTCGACAAATGCCCGAACACCCCCGCCGGCGATAAAGTGGATGGCGCAGGCTGCCCGCTGCCCAAGCCGGACACCACCAAGCCGGCCCCGGTTAAGGTTATTATCACGGAAGACGACCGCCGCCTGGTGCGCGATGCCATCGCCAACCTTGAATTCCAGACCGGTAAATCAGATATCAAACCCAAATCTTTCCCCTCGCTGGACAGGGTGGCCGATCTCATGATCCGCAAGAACCTCAGCCTCAAGCTGGCCGGCCATACGGATAACGTGGGCACCGAAGCCAATAACATGCGGCTGTCTAAAGACAGGGCCGAGTCCGTGAAGGCTTACCTTGCCTCCAAAGGCGTGAACCCCAGCCGCATTGAAGCTACCGGCTACGGCGAAACCCAGCCCATTGCGACAAATAAAACGGCCGCGGGCAGGCAGAAGAACCGCCGCGTGGAATTCACGATATTCTAGGTCACTGACAATCATATGACAACATGACAAAAGCCCCGGCACATGCCGGGGCTTTTTCCCGGCATGTTATTTGCAAAAGGGGATGCTACAACTTTAACATATGATGAAAAATTTATCTCTTTTGTTGCTTTTCGTGTTTCCCGCAATCGCAGCCGGCGCGCAGGAAGTAAGTTTCGGCGCGAAGGGTGGTCTGAACCTCGCTAAGGTAACCGGCACGGATAATGGTAAAACACGGGCTTCCATCCATATCGGCGCTTTCGCGCGCATCGGGCTCACCGAAGAATGGAGCATACAGCCCGAGCTGGTGTATTCAGGCCAGGGTTACAAATGGGACCCGCCAGTGCTGGAAGATGTGAATTTTGCGGTGAACTATATAAATCTTCCCGTTATGCTGCAATACCATATTATCCCGGAATTCCACCTGGAGGCGGGGCCGCAGATCGGCTTCCGCGTAGCCGCGAAGGCCAAGAACGACGGTGATGCACTGGATATAAAAGATGCAACGAAAGGGATCGATTTCGGCCTCGGTTTCGGCCTGGGATATACGTTCGATATGGGCCTGGGCGTAGGCGCAAGGTATAATTTCGGCCTTACCAATATATGGGACGATTCCCGCGATTCCGGCGCCAACAGCGTTGCGCAGATAGGCGTGTCCTATGTGTTCGGGAAAAAGAAATTCTAAATAACTCTAGCCTGTAAAACCCACAGCAGTGCATCCCAGGGTGCACTGCCTTTTTTATGCCAGCCCCAGCACAGGCATGAAGCTGCGTTCGTCCACGATATGGTCCGCCGCTTCATTCACCCGCTCATGCGTGGCGTTGAAAGCGATGCCGGTGCCTGCCTGGCGGATCATGCAGATATCGTTCACCCCGTCCCCTATCGCCAGCGTATTTTCCAGGCTGATGGCGTAATGAGAGCGCATATGGTGCATCATATTGCACTTGCAGTAATCGTGCATGCAGCCGCTATCGTCCATCCGCAGGAAATGGGAAGGGATGCTGACCACGCCGGTGGCTTTGCCGTTCTCGAAATTGAGCACGTTGGCGCAGGAGAAATGCATGCCCAGTTTATCTTTCACGTAATTGGTGATGCAGGTATAGCTGTCGCTGATAATGCCGCAGACGTAGCCTTTTTCGACCAGGGAAGCCACCACAGCCGCTGCGTCCTCCACTACCGGTATCGACTGTACGACGGCAACCAGCTCTTCCTGTGTCTTTCCTTTCAGCAATTGCGCGATCAGTTGCGTGCGCACCACGTCGGGATGGCATTCGCCGATGATCTGCTGTAACTCCTGCGTGAAGCCGAATTCGGCGGCGGCGGTATGGATAAAGCTGCGGTGGAGCAGGGTATTGTCCATGTCAAAAATGGCCATTTTTACGAAAGAAGCCGGGTTAGCTGCGGTATGCATAACATTGCGTTCGGTGAAACAATCAGCGGGATAACAGGATAGAATACTGCAAAGTTACGGAAATAACCCCGGGCGAAGGATGAACGTTGTGTTAAAAACCATGGCAAAATTCATCGCACAGGGTTAATAGCCAGCTATTCAGAGGCAGAAAAAGGACAACTTTGCGGCCTGTCCATCCCGCGGTTGCGGGCGGGACGGCTTGTAAAACCAGGGGATGTTGGGCAATCCCCCAACATCTGTTACCTTTGCCCTCTATAAGTTTCAACTGAATGAGCGTAGTTTCTTCCATAAAACAGGCAGCAGCCGAGGCCGTACAGGCATTATACCAACAGCCCTTCACCGTGGCGGACGTGGCCGTGAACACCACCAAACCCGAATTTGAAGGAGAATACACCATCGTCGTTTTCCCGTTCACCAAATTCAGCCGGCAGAAGCCAGAGGAAACCGGGCAGGCCCTGGGTGCAAACCTCGTGGCCCATTACCCGGGCCTGATCGCGGGATTCAACGTGGTGAAAGGTTTTCTCAACCTCAGCGTGCACCAGAACTACTGGCTCGGCTATATCCAGGAGGCCCATCAAAACCCCGAGCCAGGCCGGAAACCTACCAACGGCAAAAAAGTGATGGTGGAATACTCCTCTCCCAACACCAACAAACCGCTGCACCTGGGGCATCTCAGGAATAACTTCCTCGGCTTTTCCGTGTCGGAGATCCTCAAAGCCAATGGGTTTGAAGTGATCAAAGCCAACCTGGTGAACGACCGCGGCATCCACATCTGCAAGTCCATGCTGGCCTGGCAACTGTTCGCCCATGGCGATACCCCGCAAACCACCGGCATCAAAGGCGATCACCTCGTAGGCGATTATTATGTAAGGTTCGAGACCATCCTCCGCGAACAGGCCGAGCCCATCATCTCTGACGTGCTGGAAGGTAATTTCAAGGATTTTGAAGGAGCGGAAAAAGAAAGGATCATCAAGCTGCACACCGCGCTGCATAAGCCTGAAGTACAGGCCGACGAAGAGAAGGCGGGGAAAATAAAGGACGAGATCAAAGAACTGAGCCGCAACCGGACAGAGATCATGCAGCAGGCCAAGATCATGCTGCAGCAATGGGAAGCCGGCAACCCCGAAGTGCGGGCGTTGTGGCAGACCATGAACAGCTGGGTGTATGAAGGTTTTGAACAGACCTACAAGCGCCTGGGCATAGACTTCGATAAAGTATATTACGAAAGCGATACCTACCTGCTTGGGAAAGACGTGGTGGAAGCAGGCCTGCAGAAAGGCGTGTTCTTCCGCAAGCCGGACAACTC
>CBFHAF010000138.1:0-8767 GCA_965653435.1 uncultured Chitinophaga sp. | reverse complement strand
GCTGGGTTTGTTCAAATATAATAAATAAAAAAAGGAAGCTTCCCGCGGGTGCCGGGAAGCTTCCAAAGGATTGCTGTTACAGGCCCTGCTGCGCGTTGGTCCTTCCCGCTTCGCTTTCAATGGCGTTTTTGCGGGTCTTGGCCGCTTTTACGGTGTTGCTGCCGAACCTGTAGTTAAAGGTCAGGTTCACCACGCGGGTGTCGTTGTTTATTTTGGCGAGGTTGTGCACGTTGGCGTATTTCACTTCAAAGCGCATGGGCTGCGTATTGAAGATGTCCACGATGCCGAGCTTGAGCGAGCCTTTGTTCTTCAATACGTTCTTGGTAACCCCGAAGTCCAGCCCGCCCGCGGTTTTCATGATGGCGTAGCCGGCCATGAAGGGCCCGCGGAAGTTGCCGTTCAGCTCAGCGGTAAAGCCTTTGGGCAGGGTGAAGGTGTTCTGCATGTTCACCATGCCGGTCACGCTGCTTTTTTGGTAGGCGATGCCGTTCATGTTGGTGTTGATGTCCAGCCAGAGAGCGGTAACGGTCCAGGTGGTGCGGATCTTGGGGGTGATGGGTTTTACCCACACCACATTGGCGTATGCCACGTTGAAATCCGTCTGGTTGTCGAAGCTGGTCACCTGCACCTTGGTGTCCGGGTCCTGGTTGAAGATCATGCTCAGGTTGTCTTTCACGCGGTTGAAACCCAGGGTGGTGAACAGGGAATAGTTGTGGCTCCAGGTGCCCTGTATGGTCTGCGACAGCACGGGTTTGATGTTCGGGTTGCCCTGGCGGTAGCTGTATGCGTTCTGGTAGGTTACGAAGGGGTTCACGATGTCGAACCCGAAACGGGTGATGCTCCTGCGGTAGCTGAAGCTGAACTGGTCCTTGGCGCTTTTTGCATAGCTCACGCTGGCGCTGGGGAACAGCTGCACGTAGTCGCGCTCGAACCGCTGGTCCATGGTCAGGCTGTTGCCGGTGGCATGCGTATGCTCGGCGCGCAGCATGGCCTGGATGGTGTATTTTTTGATGGTCTTGGTAAGCCCGGCGTAGGCAGCGTTCACGTTTTCCTTGTAAATGAAGTGATTGGTTTTGCCGCCGTCATTTTCCCATTGCCCGTTCAGCTGGTTTTCCCAGCGGGTATCGTTGTCCGTTTCGGTGAAGGTGGTTTTGAGGCCGGCCTCCAGCTTGGCGAACTTCAGCTGCTGGGTATAGTCTGCGCTGAAAGAATACAGGTTGATGCGGGATTCGGTATTGTTGCGGATGTTGGTGGGGTCGCCGGAAGGCACTTCTTTAACGGTGAAATAGTGGCCGTTGAAATCGTCGTTCCAGTCTTTGCTGTGATTAAAATAGTCGGCGTTGATGCTCAGCTCGTTCTTGTGCTTTTCGCTGCCGGTCTTGAAATACACGTTCACGCTCGGGTTCACCAGTGTCTGGCGGCCGGTGGCGGTCTGGCGGAAAAGGGAATCCGGTAGGGTGGTCTGGTTATCGTTGGCGCGGTGGCGGTTGTTGAACATGCTTTTCACGAGGAAGCCTGCGGTGGTGGATTTGGAAAAGTCGAAATCCGCACCTGCCTTCAGGTTGTGGCTGTTGCGCTCTTCGCGGTTGTAATCGCTGTCTTCCAGCGTATAATTGCCGGGAAAGAAACGCTCGGCGGTGGTATGGGTGAACTGCTTGGCGTACATGTAATCGTAGCCGCCGTACAGGGTGGCTTTTTTAGTGCGGTGGTTGAGGGTGAAGCCGTTGGTGCTGCGGGCATAACGGCCAAAACCGCCGCCGAGGGTCACGGAACCATTGGTGCCCATGTCTTTGCTTTTCAGCATTTTAATGTTGATGATGGCGCCGTCCTGCGCGTCGTATTTGGCGGAAGGGTTGCTCATCAGCTCCAGCTTTTCGATGTTGCTGCCGGGCGTGCTGTTCAGCAGGTTCTTCAGGTCGTCGCCGCTGAGGCGGCTCGGCCGCCCGTCTATGTAAACGGTTACGTTCTTGCCGTTCAGCTGGAGGGTATTGGAATTGTCCGCAGTAACGCCCGGCGATTTGGAAACGATCTCCCAGGCATTAGAACCTGCCGCGGTGGCGGATTTGGAAACGTTCACCACCATTGTGCCGCCCTGCATGGTGATCTGCGGGGCGCTGCTGGTAACGTTCACCTCTTTTAATTGCTTCACGGAAGGGGCCGGGATGCTGTCCTTTTTTATAGCGGAAGGAGCGGGAATGGTGTCTTTTTGCTGTGCGTTGCCGGCTACAGCGGTCATAAGCATAGTGGCGGAAAGAAGGGTGGTAAAAAGTGTTCGCATACAGGTAATTTTGATGATGCAAACTTATTGCGCGGCCGGCCGGGTTGAAAATTTGATACACCAACAGGTCAATTTAAAGGATCAACCGGCTTGGTCATACACGAACCGGCTTTTTCCCGGTACAAAAACAAAGGCCGCCCCGCAGGACGGCCTTCAATCATATTCAAAAGCGCCAGGGGCGGCCTATTTCGTGACCGGCTCCACTTTGTAGCCTCTTTTACGCAAAAGCTCCACCACGCCCTGGTCTCCGCCCAGGTGCATGGCGCCGCAGCCGAACAGCACGGTTTCCTGCTGCATGGCCTTTTCCATTACGGGTATCCAGTTGCGGTTGCGGTCGTACACCAGCTTGTCCTCGTACCCGGCAAACTCCGGCGATTCGCCGAGCATGTTGTGCAGCTGCTGGATGTCCTGCTTTTTGTACGCAGCCACGAGGCGGCTGTAAATGGCTTTCTGTTTGGGCAGGTCGTTGATGTAGTCCATGATCATGCGCGCTTCCAGGGTATCGGGAAATGCGTCGAACACATCTATCTGGTCGTCCAGCCCTTCCAGGCCCAGCACGGGTTTTTGCTGCTCTTTGGCCATGCTCACGAATTTGGTCTCGTATGCTACGGCAGCGGGGCAGTTCAGCATTTTGGGCAATATCATGGAAAGGATCACCAGGGGCTTCATTTTATTGAACACAGTCACATCCATGCCCATGCTGTCTTTGAGGTATTTGCCGAGCTTGCGGTAGTCTTCGGGCAGGAAGGCCTTTTCCAGGGAATACTGCTCGTCCTTTTCCTGCAGGCGGCCCAGCATGGTGGCCATCATGGCGGGGTCGTCCATATCTATTTCCAGGTAAATGGACCTGGACTGGTCAAATGCTTTCTGGAGGTGCGGGGAAAGGAAAAAATCATCCGGGCAAATAAGGTGGATGGTGCCGTAAACATACGAAGGCTGTTTGAGGCCCTTGCCGGAAACCTTGTACAGCAGCGATTGCTGGGCGAAGGCGGGTAAAAGCAGGCAAAGGAAGGCCAGAGTGGCAAAGGTTCTTTTGATCATATACAATGGTTATAGTTGGGTGTAAAATTGAACGAGCTGCACCATCAGTATCTCGATATCGGCGCGGGTGTGCAGCGCGGAAAGCACTGCGCGGTGGATCTTCGGCCCCTGCGGGTCCGGGTAGGCGAAAGAGGAGATAATGGTGTCGCGGCCCAGCAGGTATTCGTTCACATCTTCTTCACGGTCTTCCAGCACGAACACCGGCAGGCCGGGCTGGTGGCTGATGGCGGCAATGCCTTCCGCAAGCCCTTCCATGGTGAGGATGTTTTTCTGCAGTCTTTTACGGGCGTTGGCAAATGAGCTTTGCGCCTGCAAAAAAGCGTAGGCGTAAGCTGGTATCATGGCGGTGCTGGCGGTGAACATCGGCAGCCTGCGGATAGCGGCTATATCGGCGGCATGACCGGCCACCATACCGCCTTCCAGGCTGTAAGCCTTGGCCAGCGAAGCGGTGATAAGATAATGAATGGCCCCGTTGGCGGGCAGCAATGAGATGATGCCTTCGCCTTCAGGACCGAGCACGCCCAGGCCGTGGCTATCGTCTACCACCACGAGCGTTTTGCGCTGCAGTGTTTTCAGCGCGCTGAAGTCGTTGATGGCCGCAGTGAGCGGGTTCACCGCATCGGCAACGATCACGTATTGGTGGTCTTCTCCTTTGTTGATCTTTTCCACCACGGCGTCCATCCAGGAGGCCCAGCTGCATGAGGGTACCTGCGCGCCGGGATAACGGATGGCGGGATGGGCGCCGGGAGAATAAAGCACTTCGCCTTTACTCACGGCATAGGTAACGGCGGCCTGCGCGGCGAGGTAGCCGGAGGAAAAACAGGCTGCGCTTTGCTGGTGAAGGTGCGCCGCCAGGGCATGTTCCAGCTCTTCGTACAGCCGCAGCTGCAGGTTGCCGATGCGGGAAGAAGGATATACGCTGCCGAACCGCGCCAGGCCTTCAGCCAGCTGATCGCGGAAGGTATGGGAAACATGCATGCCCAGGTAGGCGAAACCCGAAAAGAAAAGGCAGGTTCTGCCTTCGATCTGTGCCGTTCTGCCGGGCGTACTGTCTGTAATGCTGAACATATTATTGTTTCCGCGTGCGTAAAATAAAATGATAGTCGCCGGAGGCTACTTTCATATCGAAATTATTTTCGTCCAGCTTTTCCACTTCCACGAGGTGCTCCGCATTGCGGGAGCCGGTGGGGCTGGTGATGGAAATGATCTTGCCGTTGCTGAGCAGTTCGTACTTTCCGCTGTCCGGCACGCCCGCAATGGTGGCGATGAACAGGCCGTTGTCCAGGAACTGGTAATAGGCGTCGGAATAATAACCGTCCTTCAGATCGCGCGCCTGCGTGATCTGTGCGTTGTTGTAAGGGTCGGAGGAAGGCACGGCCACATCGTACACTTTCCATTTTTTATGCTGCAGCAGGGAATTGGTCTTGCCGCTGCTGCATGAGGCGAACACTGCCGCAAGGCAGCAGGTATAGATCAGGTATTTCATTTGCCGGCGGCTTTTTGCTCGTTGAATTGTTTTGAATTGCCTTTGGGAATGGAAAGGCTCTGCCAGCCTTCCGCCTTCATGATCTTGCCGAGATATACGATCTGGCCTACATGGTAGGGATAGTGGGCAAGCTGCCGGTTGAGGGCGTCTATCACGATCAAAGGTTCGGTCCTGATATGGATGATCTTTGTAAGGTCGGCATCGGTAAGACTGTCCAGCGTTTGCAGCAGGCAGTCCCAGCCTTTGTTCCAGATGGCGGTCATATCAGCTTTGGTGGCACCGGGCTCTTTGTCCTCGAATTCAGCGTCGCGCTCGCGCCAGGGTTTTTCACCGTCTGTGCTGAGGAAGTCCGTGAAGCGGCTGATCATGTTGCCGCTCATATGTTTTACGATAATATAAATGTTGTTGGGCTCGCCGTCGGGCTGCCAGTGTATCTGTTCGTCGTTCAGCTGCGCGAAGGTCTTTTCTGCAAGTTCCCTGTAAGAAAGCAGGCGTTTCTTCAGGCTGTCCAGGTAAATGCTCATAACCGATCTGTTTTTATATACCGAATGTACAATTATTCTCCGGCAGCGCTGTCGTCGCCCCTGTTATCGGCCACGGCTTCCAGTTTGCCTTTGCCGTGGATCTTTATCAGCTCCGTTCTGCCGATGGATTCGCGGGGGGTGAACTTGTAGCCCATTCTTTCCAGCGATTGTTTCACCGGTTCGGGAAATCCTTTTTCGATATATACCACATCGGGCAGCCACTGGTGGTGGAACTTCGCCGCGTTCACGGTCTGGTCCGCATCCAGGCCGAACACCAGCGAGTTCATCAGCGTCTGGAACATGGAAGTGATGATGGTGGAGCCGCCCGGCGTGCCGGTTACCAGCAGGGGTTGCCTGTTTTTCAGCACGATGGTGGGCGTCATGGAGCTGAGCATGCGTTTGCCGGGAGCGATGGCGTTGGCTTCGTTGCCCAGCAGGCCATACATATTGGGGGTTCCGGGTTTCACGGAAAAGTCGTCCATTTCATTGTTGAGCAGGAAACCTGCGCCGCCTACCACTACATCGCAGCCATAGCCGCCGTTGAGGGTGGTGGTCACTGCCACGGCATTGCCCTGGGCGTCCACTACGCTGAGGTGGGTGGTCTGCTCGCTTTCTTTGATAACGCCGGCGGGCACACGGGCGCTGAGTGAAGCAAGGCCCGGCGTGAAGTCGGCCATGCGGCGTTGCAGGTAAGCGGGATCGGTGAGGGTTTTAACGGGCACCTTTACGAAATGAGGGTCGCCGAGGTATTCCGCCCTGTCCGCATACGCCCTGCGCTCCGCTTCTATCATCAGCTGCACGCTTTTAGGATTGTGAAAGCCCCAGTCTTCCACCGGGTGTTTCTCCACCATGCCGAGCATCTGTTGCAGGCAAACGCCGCCGCTGCTGGGGAGGGGCATGGTGAGTATATCGTAGCCGCGGAATTTAAAACGCAGGGGCTGCAATACTTCAGCACGGTAGTTACGCAGGTCTTCGGCGGAAATAATGCCGCCGCCGCGCTGCATTTCTCCGACGATCTTTTGCGCGGTCTCTCCGGCATAAAATCCGTCCGCGCCTTTTTCAGCGATCAGCCGCAGCGTGCGGGCGAGGTCTTTCTGCACCAGCGTATCGCCTTCTTTCCAGGGCGTATCTTTCACAAAGGCCACGGGCCGCGTATTCAGTTTCAGGAAATTGTCGCGGTGGCGGTTGAGCCCCCGCGCTTCGGCGGCTGTAATGATATAACCGTGTTCGGCCAGGCGGATGGCGGGGGCTGCCAGCCTGGCGAAAGGGAGCTTTGCATAGGCATGTGTGGCGAACAATCCTGCTACCGTGCCCGGAACGCCTGCTGCCAGGTGGCCTTTGAGGCTTTTTTCGGCGATGGGGTTGCCCGCACCGTCCAGGTACATATCGCGGTGGGCTTTGCCGGGCGCCATTTCTCGGTAGTTGATGGCGACCGTTTTGCCGTTGTGCATGTTGGCCACGAGGAAGCCGCCGCCGCCCAGGTTGCCCGCTTCCGGGTATACAACGGCGAGCGCCAGCTGGGTGGCAATGGCTGCGTCAAATGCGTTCCCGCCTGCTTTCATCACTTCCGTACCGGCCTGGCTGGCCAGGGGATGGGCGGAAGCCACGGCGTATTTGCGGGCTTCTATCCGCTTCGTGATCGTGTATTGCACCGGCCCGGCCTGCCGGGCAAGAACGTCGAGGGAAAGGGTGCATAAGAGGAAAATAAGGGAACGCATCATTAATGGCATCGTTTCCGGCTAAATTAATATTATTTTCCAGCGATTCCACGCCGCAATTTCCCCTATCTTAGGGGGATACAATCCAACTATGAAGTATATATTTTCAGTGCTGGCGGTTTTGGCAGCTATAACCGCAGCGCAGGCGCAGCCTTCCCCGGAAACATACCTGAAGTACCCGCTCGGAACGCGGTTCACGCCGCACTTTAAAGTGATCGAATACTTCCGCGAGGTGGCCGCCACGGCCAAGAATGTGAAGCTGGAAACCTACGGCGAAACCTATGAAGGCCGCCCGCTGGTAATGGCCATTATTTCCAGCCCCGAAAACATGGCCCGGCTGGAAGAGATCCGCGCGCACAACATGGGCCTCGTATCCGGTGATGCGCAAGGCGTGCAGCCCGTGATCGTCTGGCTCAGCTACAATGTGCACGGCAACGAATCCGTGAGCACGGAAGCTGCCATGAAAACGATCTACACGCTGCTTGCCGAGCGGCAGGACCTGCTGAAGAATACGGTGATCATCATCGACCCCTGCCTGAACCCCGATGGCCGCGAGCGGTATGTGAACTTCTATAATTCCACCCGCGGCAGGAACGCTGATGCCACGCCTTACGCGAGGGAGCACAACGAACCCTGGCCGGGCGGGCGCAGCAATCATTATTATTTCGACCTGAACCGCGACTGGGCCTGGCAAACGCAGGTAGAATCCAGGCAGCGCGTACAGCAATACAACCGCTGGATGCCGCAGGTGCATGTGGATTTCCATGAGCAGGGCGTGGATGCGCCGTATTATTTCGCGCCGGCGGCGGAACCGCTGCACGATGCGATCACCGCATGGCAGCGAGCTTTCCAGGTGCAGATCGGGAAACACAACGCCACTTATTTCGACGCCAAAGGCTGGCTGTATTTCACGCGCGAGCAGTTCGACCTGTTCTATCCCAGCTACGGCGATACCTATCCCACTTACAACGGCTCCATCGGCATGACCTACGAGCAGGGCGGGAGCGGCCGCGCGGGCCTGGCCATCGCCACCCGGCAGGGCGATACGCTGACGCTGAAAGACAGGATAGACCATCATTTTACGACCGGCATCGCCACCGTGGAAGTAT
Source organism: uncultured Chitinophaga sp. (assembly GCA_965653435.1). Taxonomy (GTDB): domain Bacteria; phylum Bacteroidota; class Bacteroidia; order Chitinophagales; family Chitinophagaceae; genus Chitinophaga. The sequence continues at coordinate 611 of CBFHAF010000138.1, read as the reverse complement.
CTTCCGCCAATGCGGGCAAGCTCGTGCAGGAATTCGCCCGTTACTTTACAGATGCGCGCAGCAAGCCTTCGGGCGAGTATAAAACGTATGTGGTAAAAGGTGCGGGCAATACAGAAAAACTGCAGAACCTCGCCGAAACCCTGCGCCGAAACGATATCGTTAGCGGCTTTGCTACCGGCGGCAGCGCAGGCTCGGGCTTCAATTATTTCACCGGTAAAACGGAAAAGTTCAATATAGAAAAAGGCGACCTCGTGGTGAGCGCTTATCAGCCCCGGTCCAACCTGGTAAGGGTATTGTTCGAACCCGTGGCGCGCCTCACGGATTCCGTGACGTACGACATTACCGCATGGGCGCTTCCTTATGCCTACGGCCTGCCCGCATATGCCGTGGCAGGTAAGCTCGAGCCCGCTGTAAGCGCACAGCCGGAAAAGGCGGCAGTGGCGCCCGCGGAGGGCAATACCTATGCCTTCCTCGCGCCATGGAACAGCACGAAAGACCTGAAGTTCCTCGCGGCGCTGCTGAACAGGAACATTAAAGTGCGTTACTCCGAAGCACCGTTCACCATCGGGGAAAAAACTTATCCCGAAGGCACGCTCATCATTACAAAAGCG
>CBFHAF010000137.1:0-8770 GCA_965653435.1 uncultured Chitinophaga sp. | reverse complement strand
GAAGTGGTACCGGATGGATACAAAGAACCCTGCCGTGGAGAACAAGCTAAAACAGGAGACCGCGAATACCGACGATACGCACATCGCGCAGACGCGCAATAAGGCCGCAGGCGTGAACTTCGCCGTGGAGCAGGATACCAGCCTGCAGGACTTCTACAACAAATGGGACCGGTACGCCGTAACGCCCGACCAGACGGAAGCCTATAACAAAATGCAGGCAAGCCTCACACCTGAGGAAAAACGCCTGTATGAAAGCAAAAAGAATTTCTACGAGCTGACCTTTTCCAATGTAGGCGGCAATGTAATGCCTTTGATCATCGAGTGGACCTTCGCAGACGGTACGAAAGAAGTGGAACGGATATCCGCTTACATCTGGCGGCACGACGAGTTGAAAGTGACGAAGGTGTTTGCGAAAGACAAGCAGGTTACGTCCATCCGCCTGGACCCTTACAGGGAAACCGCGGACATCGACGAGCTGAATAACTCCTGGCCGCGCCAGGCAGTGCCTTCAAGGTTCGAGCTGTTCAAAATGGAAGGCGGCCCGAGAGGAACCAACAACAACGGCAACCCGATGCAGCGGGCAAGACAATAACATTGCCACGGCATATAAAAAAGCTGACCTCCAGGGGTCAGCTTTTTTGTTTTATCCGGATCAGATGATCGATACTGTAACGGTAATCAGGAAAAGCGCTGAGCGCAAAAGCTCCTGCCGAGGCCGTCCATACTGAATAATCGAGGCTTGGTTTGATGCCGAAGCTATAGGTCATTGCCAGGGCAAAGGATAATAACAGGATACCCGAAGCAATAGCGGCCCATTTTGTTTTATAACCGGTCAAAAGCAATACCGGCAACAATGTTTCCAGGACGGTGGCGGTTACTGCAAGCACCTGGCTGGTTTGCGGGCCGGCGAATGAATTAACGGCCCGGGAGTACGCGGCAAATTTTTCCCAATTGCCCCAGCTGACTGTTGCTGTGCCCGGCGGGCCCCAGAAGCCAAGCCTGTCTGCTACCGCCGACAGGAAAGAGACAGAAAGCGTTATCCTTAAAAAAAGCTGGAAAACGGTGGTTCTTCTTGCATCCATGGATATTGCGTTTTACAGGCAAATATACCGGGCAAAAAGCAGGGAAAACTTGAACTGGTTTAAGAAAACATTGCTTTGATCTGCAGATCGGGCTCCTTTATGATCGTTTGTTCTGCTCTTTCTTTTTCTCCGCCCTGCCTGCATCTTTCAGCGCCTTCGCGATGATCCACTCCATCTGCCCGTTCACGCTGCGGAACTCATCCGCGGCCCAACGTTCCAATGCTTCGTAAGTGGCATTGTCTATGCGCAGTACAAAAGATTTTTTTTCCTTCCCGGCCATTGATCAATGATATAAAGAACCAGCGTTTAATATTGGCGTGGCGGCTTTTTCACCACAAAGCACCACCATGAGGTTGCTCACCATGGCTGCTTTTTTCTCTTCATCCAGCTCCACGATCTGTTTTTTAGATAATTGTTCCAGCGCCATTTCTACCATACCCACGGCGCCTTCCACGATCTTGGAGCGTGCTGCCACGATAGCGGTGGCCTGCTGGCGCTGCAGCATCGCGCCTGCAATTTCAGGGGCGTAGGCGAGGTGGCTGATGCGCGCTTCCTGCACCACGATGCCTGCGGCAAACAGCCTTTCGTTCAGCTCCTGCTCCAGCAGCTCATTCACTTTTTCGCCGCCGTCGCGCAGGGTGATCTCCGCGTTTTCAGCTTCCATGCGGTCGTAAGGGCAGCTGGTAGCCAGGTGGCGCACTGCGGCTTCGCTTTGGATCTGCACGTATTGGTTGTAGCCTTCCACGTCGAATGCGGCTTTATAGGTGTCTTTTACCTGCCAAACGATCACTGCGGCGATCTCGATAGGATTACCCATCTTGTCGTTCACCTTCAGGGTCTGCCCGTTGAGGTTGTAGGAGCGGAGGGAAATATTCTGCGTGCGGTACAGCGGGTTCACCCACTGAAGTCCGTTCTGTTTTACGCTGCCTACGTATTTGCCAAAGAAAGTAAGCACGCGGGAATGGTTCGGGTTGATGATCATGATGCCTTTGGCAATAAAAACAAAGGCGATGAAAAGCACGATGCCGGAGATGGTCCAGTAGCCGGAAGACTCCATGCCTGCGGCCTGGACAAAGGCGTAAATGCTGCCGAGAAAACAGAGGATGGTGAGCACAAATGCGAGGTAGCCGCTCATGGGCCTGACGATCTTTTCCATATGGGGGATAATTTAAAATGATATCGATTTGATATCAAATTTAATAAACTTTTTCCATTTCCAAAAACTGATTGTGTACAATGGACACCAATAGGGATTTAAAAAATAGCTTCGTAAAAAAGTTTTAATTTTAAAGAGAATTACTATTTTCAGACCCGGTTAACCGGAACATGACACGTTAGCATAAGCAGAAGAATTGTAGTACAACCAGAATCGACGCCGTTTTATCAACCTTAATCTTTTTATGTACAATAGCTATTCAGACGAGCAATTGTTATCGTTATTGCGAGATGGCGAGGGTACGGCTTTCAATACCATCTACGACCGGTACAGCAGGCCTTTGTACCTTTACATCCTGAGCAAGACGGACCGCGGGGAAACCAGCAAGGACGTGCTGCAGGACCTATTTGCCACCCTCTGGGAAAAACGTTGCGCGCTGGATATCCAACAATCCCTCCGCTCTTACCTGTACCAGTCTGTGCGCCACAAGATCATAGACCTTTACCGTAAAGACGTTACCTACCGCAAATACCTCCAGCAGCTGATCGAGCATTTTGATGCGCAGCCGCATAATATTTCAGAGACGTACGATTACAAAGCCAAAGCCACGGAAGTGTTTGAGGCCATCAACCGGCTGCCTGAAAAAATGAAGGAGATATTCATGCTCAGCCGCTTCGAAAACCTTAGTATTGAGCAGATTGCATGCCGTTTGGACCTCTCCCAGCAAACGGTGAAGAACCAGATATCCAAAGCGCTTAAGATCCTCCGCACCCACTACACACAAACGGACCTGCTGATGCTGGCCGTGGCCCTTTCCGTTCTCCGCTGAAATTTTTTTTGATCCCGATGGTACTTTTCTGAAGCTGGCCCGACTCCCTTATATCACCAACTTCTAAAAACTTACCGCTGTGGATATTGAACAGATCAGGAAAGTCCTGGAGCGTTATACGCAGGGAAAATGTACCCGGGAAGAAATCCGCATTATAGAACAATGGTTTGCAAGCATTAACCAGCACCGTTCCGCCATGATAGAGGACGATTTCCTCAAGGAGCAGCTGGAGGAAGTGCGTGCGCGCATCCAGGAACAGATCGCACTGCCGCAGGCCAGGCCCACGGCCGGCAGGCGCCGCCTCCGCGCATGGATCTATACGGGCGCCGCAGCCATGATCACAGGAGCCATCGCATTTACCCTGCTATATAAACCTATGCCTGCCACTCATCCGGTGAACCCAGGCCATCCGGCAGTACAACCTACAGTGGCTAAAACGAACCGGGTGATCAGGAACGGCTACGTAGAGATTTCCACCACCAAGGGCTCCACCGAAAAGGTTGTACTTGCCGATGGTTCTACCATTATGGTAAACGCCTCGTCGAAGCTCCGTTACCCCGAACATTTCAACGGCGATACGCGCAGCATTTATTTAGAGGAGGGCGAAGCTTTCTTTAAAGTGGCCGGCGACCCGAAACGCCCGTTCATCGTGCATTCCGGCAACATCGCCACTACCGCCCTGGGCACTTCCTTCAACATCCGCGCATATAGCCGCGAACACCGTGTTACGGTGGCGCTGCTCACCGGCAAGGTGAAAGTGGATCACGCGGAAACCCGGCAGCCGGTAATACTGCTGCCCAGCGAACAGGTGAGCATAGACCGGCAGTCCATGGCCATGGCGAAATCTGTGTTCGATAAGGAAGATGATATTATCGGCTGGAAGAACGGGCACATCGCCTTTAAAGACGCGAGCTACGACGAAGTGGCGACGGAGCTGGAGAACCGCTATAATGTAACAGTGATTAATGAATCGGGCGTTGCGGAGTGGACTTACACGGGCTTTTTTAAAGACGAAAGCCTGCAGGAGATCATGGAAACCATTTGTCTGACCAAAAACATCAGCTACACGCTCAAGAACGACACAATATTCCTTACCCGCAAAAACTAGATGTATGAAAAAATGCCTACGCCTTGTTTCTCTGGTTTTGCTTGCGATGGCCATCACACTGGCGGCTCCTTACACCGCCAGTGCTCGTGCCGAGTCGCAGGACACCAAGAACGTCAGTATCACCATCCAGGTCAAGAACAAAAACATGGAGGATGTGTTTACTGAAATTTCTGCTAAAACAGGCCTCAGTTTCCATTACGACAAATCCGATCTGAATCTCAAAAAGAAGATCAACCTGAATTGCGTGAAGCAGCCTATTGACGAGGTGCTTCAGTTGCTCACAGAACAAACCGGACTGAAATTTACGAGAAAAAGCAATAAAATCATAGTAAATCAGGAACAACATGCCGCCGGCTCCTTAACGACGGTTGCCCTGATGAGCGGCGCAGGCGTTCCTGAAAAGGACGTGCGCGGCACTGTAAGAGATGGCAAAGGCGCCGCACTTCCCGGTGTGACCGTGGCTATCAAGAACACACAAAAAGGCACACAAACGGGCGCCAACGGCAATTTTACCATTGCCGCCAACCCCGGCGATATACTTGTTTTCCGTTTTTTGGGGTTTACCACCCAGGAAGTGACAGTGGGAGATGCGGACGAGTACAATGTTGTACTTGCCGAAAATTCACAATCCTTAAGTGAATTCGTGGTAACGGCCCTGGGTATCCAGCGCAAAGCCAAGGAATTATCATATGCTACCCAACAGCTCAACAACGACGATCTTTCCCGGGTAAAAGACGCGAACGTGATCAACAGCCTGGCCGGTAAAGCCGCAGGTGTTACGATCAGCAGGAGCGCTTCCGGCCTCGGCGGAACCGCCCGCGTGATCATGCGCGGCAATAAATCCACCCGCGAGAACCAGCCGCTGTACGTAATCGACGGTGTGCCCATGGCTAATTATTCACCCTCGCAACCGGCAAATGTATACGGCCAGTCGTCAGACATCCTGTCCGGAGCAGGCCGCGACGGCGGCGATGGTATTTCCAACATCAACCCGGACGATATCGAGTCCATCAATATCCTCAAAGGCGCTTCCGCCGCCGCGCAATACGGCAGCCAGGCCGCCAACGGCGTGATCCTTATTACTACCAAACGCGGCCGCGCAGGCAGGATGAGGATAGACTTCTCCTCCGACCTCACCATGGAAAAGGTGATGCTGCTGCCCAAGCTCCAGTGGCGTTACGGGCAAACCAACGATCCCGCGCCGGGAGCGGACAGCTGGGGGCCGAAGGTGAATGCGACGGATCATGTGAAGGACTTCTTCAATACCGGCAATACCTGGACCAATTCACTCGGCGTGAGCGGAGGCAACGAAATAGCACAATCCTACTTTTCCTATTCAAACACCAGCAGCAAGGGCGTGATCCCGACCAGCCGCTTCAACAGGCACACCTTTAATTTCAGGGAAACCCTCAAGCTGCTGAACGACAAATTGAGCCTGGATGCGAACATCACCTTCATATCGCAGAACGCGCGCAACAGGCCTGTGAGCGGCTTGTATTTCAACCCGCTGGTAAGCGTGTATATGTTTCCCCGAGGCCTCAATTTCAACCAGTATAAAGACCAGTTCGAAACCTTCTCCCTTTCCCGCAACATGTACACGCAGAATTGGTGGAACATCAATGCAGACCAGGGGTTGAGCGGCGATGCGGAACTGGCGAACCCTTACTGGATACTGAACAGGAACATCCGCGAAGAAGAGCGTTCCCGCGGCATGGCTTCACTGGCGATAAAATACCAGCTGCTCGATTGGCTGTCCATACAGGCGAGAGGCAACTTCGACCGGTCTTATGACGAATATGAGATGAGGGCCAACGCTACCACGCATCCTTCGCAGGCTCCCGTCAATGGCCGGTATACGCTGGAAAGGGAATTCAATACCCAGATGTATGCGGATGTGATGCTGAACGCCAATAAACAACTCTCCGATAACTTCCGCATTTCCGGCCTGCTGGGTTCCAGCGTAACCGATTTCAAGCTGCGCGACCGTACGCTGAACGATGTGAATGTAGGCAGCATCAAAGGCCTGTTCTACGCGAACGTATTCCAGCTTGCGAACATAGACCCCACGGCCATGACCGTGCAGCAGGGGCTGGACCGCAAACAGATCCAGGCTGTGTTTGCCAGCGCCAACCTGGGTTACAAAGATTACCTGTTCCTGGACCTTACCGGCCGCAACGACTGGTCCAGCACATTTGCATTCACCCCTACCAAGAACAAAGGATATTTTTATTACTCCGCCGGCCTCACTGCCGTGTTCAGCGAAATGTTCAAGCTGCCTGAAGCATGGAACTTCGCCAAGCTGCGCCTGTCTTATGCGAAAGTGGGCAACGACCTTCCGTCTTACATCACCAGGCCCGCCACTTACACCCTGCGCGTTCTGGGCGGCGTAAAGCAACTTACTTTCAACACCCGCGTGCCTTACCCGGGAGAATATATCCAGCCTGAAGACAACCGGTCCTTCGAAACAGGCCTTGAGACCCGTTTCCTGAACGATCGCATCGGTATCGACGTAACGTATTACAGCAACAACAACTTCCGCCAGTATATTGAGATACCCGCCCCGAACGGCTCCGGCTATGCTTCCTATTACCTCAACCTTGGCAACATCCGCAACACCGGCGTGGAAGCCATGCTGACCATTGCACCGGTAAAAACAAAAAGCCTGACCTGGACCTCCAACATCAACTTCTCCACCAACCGCAACAAAGTGGTGAAGCTTTCTGACGGCGACAAGGCATTGGCCAGCAATAAATTCGTGCTTACCGAATTCGGTTCAAATATGTATGGTTCCGGGATGCAGGAAGGTGGCCAGTGGGGCGACATCTACACGCCCACCATCACCAAGCGCAATGCAGCCGGGCAGATCGTGCTGGATGCCGGTGGTTTCGTACAGGACTCCGTATCCGGCAATGGTTTCGTAGTAGGCAATCCGAACCCGGATTTCAACCTGGGTTGGAACAACCGCTTCGACTACAAGGGTTTTACGCTCACGTTCCTGATCGATGGCCGTTTCGGCGGCGAAGTAATGAGCCTTACGCAGGCCATGCTGGATGCATACGGCGTAAGCGAAGCGAGCGCGCAGGCAAGGGATAACGGTGGCGTAATGCTGGACGATGCCGTGAAGGCGGATGGTTCCAAATTCACCGGTAAACTGGATACCAAGACTTTTTACCAGAACACCGGCGGCCGTAACGGCAACGGCGATATGTACATGTACGACGCCACGACCATCAGGCTGCGTGAGCTTGCGCTCAGCTACAGCATACCGGTGAAGTCCAGAGCCTTCCGCAGCCTTCGTGTGGGGCTGATAGGCCGTAACCTGTTCTTCCTGAAGCGCGATGCGCCGTTTGATCCGGAAGTATCCGCCGGCGGCGACAACAGGCTGCAGGGTATAGATGTGTTCGGCCTGCCTGCAACACGCAGCTTCGGGGCCAGCCTGAAAGTAGGATTCTGATCCAGTTAATCACCTAACAAGTAAAGACAATGAAACCATTCAAACATATATTCACCCGCAAAACTCTTGCAGCAGGGCTGGCCGCTTCGATGTTCATGGCTTCCTGCACGAAGGATTTTGAAAGGCTCAATACTAATCCTTACGGAGTTTCCGAAGAAGACCTGAAAAGGGATTTCCAGTACATCGGGGAACCGTTCAAGCAGATCCAGATGAGCATCTTCGCCGCGAATCCCAGCTGGGTATTCCAGGTGCAGCAGAACCTCATGGGCGACCTGTATTCCGGTTACATGGCCGTGCCGAACCCCTTCGGCAACTTCGGCAACAATAACACCACCTACAATCTCCAGGACGGCTGGAACCAGGTGCTCTGGGGCTGCGCTTACGGCACCTATGCGCCTTCGCTGGATAACTCGGTGATGCCGGTCTGCCGCTATGTAGGCAATCTCACCAAGACCGATTATCCCAACTTCCACGCCTGGAGCCTTGTGCTGAAAGTGCTCACCATGCACCGCCTGGCGGATGTTTACGGACCGATCATCTACACCAAATACGGCCAGCAGAACCAGGACGGAAGCATCGATTACGACAGCCAGCAGGAAGCTTACAACGCATTCTTCAAGGATCTTTCCGAAGCTATTGCCACGCTCACGAAATATCATAACGACGGTGCGCCTAAGAACTTTGCCGAGTTCGACCTTTCTCCTTACCAGGGAGATTATTCAAAATGGATAAAAATGGCCAACACACTGCGTTTGCGCCTGGCTATCCGCATCAGCAAGGCAGACGCGGCGAAGGCTAAGACCGAAGGCGAAGCAGCGCTTGCTCACCCGCTTGGGCTGCTGGCCGCTGCCGAGGATAATTTCACTATCAATATCGCTCCGCTGGAACATCCGCTCCGTACCTTCTCTGAAGGCTGGGGCGATATCAGGATGAGCGCGCCGATGGAATCGATCCTGAAGGGCCTGAAAGATCCCAGGCTCGATAAATATTTTATGATGTCGGAAGAGTTTCCCGGTCAATACAAAGGCATCCGCAACGGCATCAATCTGCCCGCGAAAGAAATATACGTGAACTTCTCAAAGCTCAATAAAGAATTACTGGGCAACAGCCGGATACAGGTCATGACGGCTGCCGAAGCCTG
>CBFHAF010000136.1:0-8816 GCA_965653435.1 uncultured Chitinophaga sp. | reverse complement strand
AAACCGCGTAACCTCGCCAAGTCCGTAACCGTAGAATAGTATCCGTATGAACCATATAGAAAAGAAGCCGCTCAGCCAGCTGGGTTACCAGTTCGTTGACGAACGTTATCTTCCTGCAGGGAAGAACGAATACTACCTCCGCGACCAGCAGCGCGGCAAAGAAACCGTTCACCGCAAGCTGAAAGCCGGTGAAATTGAAACGCTGGTGCGCAACGACAATACATCGGACGACTGGAACAATATTTTCGTGGACAACGATTTCGACCCGAACCTCGTGCAGCACTGCCACTTTTTCGGCATGGTGCGCATCGGCAAGCTGGAGCCGTATTTCCTCGAATTCCATAACCTGCGCCTGCCCGTGGGACTGTACAACAGCACTATTGCCTCCTGCGACTTCGGGGACAACGTGGTGGTCCATAACGTGAACTTCCTTTCCCATTACATCATCGGCAACGAAGTGATCATCGCCAATGTAAACGAAATGGCCGTGACCGACCATGCCAAATTCGGGAACGGCATCGTGAAAGAAGGAGAGCCCGAAAGCGTACGCATCTGGCTGGAGCTTTGCAACGAGAACGGCGGCCGCAACGTAATGCCGTTCGACGGTATGCTGCCCGGCGACGCATGGCTCTGGACGCGTAACCGCAACGACCAGGCACTGATGGACCAGTTCAAGGCATTCACCGAAAAACAGTTCGATAAACGGCGCGGGTATTATGGCATGGTGGGCGACCGTACCGTAATCAAACACTGCAACATCATCAAAGATGTGACCATCGGGTCCGACGCTTATATCAAAGGCGCCAACAAGCTCAAGAACCTTACCATCAACAGCGAGCCGGGCGCCCATTCACAGATCGGCGAAGGCTGCGAGCTGGTGAACGGCATCATCGGCTTAGGCTGCAGGGTGTTCTATGGCGTGAAGGCCGTGCGTTTCGTGATGGCCTCGCATTCCCAGCTGAAATACGGCGCGCGCCTGATCAACTCTTATCTCGGCAACAACGCGACCATCTCCTGCTGCGAAGTATTGAATTCACTCATATTTCCCGCGCACGAACAGCACCACAATAATTCATTCCTCTGCGCCGCGCTGATCATGGGGCAAAGCAATATGGCAGCGGGCGCTACCATCGGCAGCAACCACAATTCCCGCGGGGCGGACGGCGAGATCATCGCCGGGCGCGGCTTCTGGCCGGGCCTGAGCGTTACGCTGAAACACAATTCCAAATTCGCCAGCTTTACGCTCATCGCCAAAGGCAACTACATGAGCGAGCTGCGCATCCCCTTCCCTTTCAGCCTTGTTGTGAACGACGAGCACGACGACAGCCTGCGCATCATGCCCGGCTACTGGTTCCTGCACAACATGTACGCGCTGGCCCGCAATTCCTGGAAGTATGTGGACCGCGATAAACGCACAGACAAAACTCAGCACATTGAATACGATTACCTGGCGCCGGATTCAGCCGAAGAGCTGCTGGAAGCACTGGAGCTGATGGAACTGGCCGTGGGCAAAGCCGCCCTGCAGGAAAGCGAAAAAGATAAAGCAGGGAAAAAATCCCTCCAGCAGGCCGGTAAAAAACTGCTGCTGGAAGAAAACGCCAAAGTGGCCCGCATGGAAATACTGGGCGAGCAGATAGAAAATTCTTCCCGCAAAGTACAGCTCCTGAAGGTACACAAAGCATATCCCCTTTTCCGCGAGCTGATCGTGCTGTACGCTGTAAAGAACTTATTGCAGCAGGCTGCGGAACTTGATATACAATCGTTCCCCGCGTTGCAGGCTTACCTGAAACAATGCAAAAGAGGCCCCTGGAGCAATGTGGGCGGGCAGCTCGTTAAAACGGAAGACCTCGAAGACCTGAAACAGCGCATCCGGAAAGGAAAGATCGGCAGCTGGCCGCAGCTGCATGACGCATACCGCCAGCTGGGCGGGAAATACAATGAAGACAAGCTGCAGCATGCCCTTGCCTGCCTGCTTCACCTGCACCAGCTGAGCCCGAAAGACCTTACCGCCGCGCAATTCAAACAATTCCTCGACCAGTCCGTATACACCTATGGCATGATCACTGAAGGCATTTATCATTCCCGTGAAAAGGATTATCTCAACCCTTTCCGCCAGATGACCTACGAAAGCACCGAAGAAATGGAAGCAGTGGTAGGCCGCCTCGAAGATAACAGCTTCATCCAGCAGACCATCGCCATGCTGAAAACATATAAAAAACAGGTTAAGGAGCTTATTAAAAAGTGGGAGCTGTAATGGAGAAACAACGATGCGGCTGGAGCACGAAAGACCAGCTGTACATGGATTACCACGACAATGAATGGGGCACGCCCTGCCACGATGATACGAGGTTGTTTGAAATGCTTTGCCTGGAAGGCGCGCAGGCCGGCCTCAGCTGGTATACCGTGCTCACCAAAAGGGAAAACTACCGGAAGGCTTTCGACAACTGGGATGCGCAGAAGATCGCGAAATACACGGAAAAGAAAGTGGAAAAGCTTTTGCAGAACCCCGGCATTATCCGCAACCAGCTGAAGATACGCGCCTGCATCTCCAATGCCAAAGCCTTCCTGGCCGTGCAAAAGGAATTCGGCAGCTTCGACAGGTACATCTGGCAGTTCGTTGGCCACCAGCCTGTTCTCAACCGCTTTAAAAGCATGTGCCAGGTACCCGCCAAAACAGCAGCGTCAGACGCGATGAGCAAAGACCTGCTGAAGAGAGGCTTCAAGTTCGTAGGCTCCACCATTTGTTATGCTTATATGCAGGCCACGGGCATGGTCAACGACCATGTGCAGGGCTGCTGGAAGTACCAGGCTTAATTAACGGTACTCATAAAAATGGCCGGGATCCGCCTTTAAAGCAGATCCCGGCCATTGACATTTTATTTGAAAGTATTTAGTTCAGCGCCGTTTCCCAGAAAGGAAGGCTGTTTACAAACTCTTTGGTCACCACTTCCACCTTTACTTTCGTAAGGCCCCAGTGAATAAAGCCCAGCTGTTTTGCAGCAGCCTGCGTAAGGTCCACGATCCTGCGGTTGGCATGATGCAGGCGGTCCGTCACTTTCACGATCACCCAACGGCTGTTCCGAATATTGGTCACCTTGATCATGGTACCTAGCGGAAGCGAATTATGCGCCGCCGTCATAGCGGTGTTATCAAATATCTCGCCGCTGGCGGTCTTCCTTCCATGGAATTTCTGGGCATAATAGCTCGCAATCCCCGTAGCAGGCGTACTGGGCACTTTCTTTTGGGCCATTGCGGGAACCGCTCCAATGGAAAGAACCAACAGCGCTACCGCCGTACACTTCACTATTTTATTTAATGTATTTTTTAACATGACATGGGGAATTGGCAAAATTCCTGCCAGAAATGGTTAAAGATATGTTCGTATTTTGTTAAAATGAATATTGCAAGTTGACTATCAGTCAGTTATAAGAACTTCGCTTAAAGCCTTACTGTTGATAAACCCCTGGTCTGTGAGCGTATTCAGGAAAAAGTAAAGCTCCCGCTGTTCCTGTGTGCTCAATGGTATCCGGTTCTTCAATAAAGGATCGATAGTAGGGGTTTGTTTTATGCTATCGGAATAATGCAAAAATACGTCAAACAGGTCGTAAAACCTGCCATCGTGCATATAGGGCGGGCTTTTGATCACATTGCGCAGGGAAGGCACTTTAAACTTTAAATAATCGCCGGTGCTGTTCGTAATGCGCATGCGGCCCGCATCATGAAGATATGGGTTGTAGGGAAGGCCGTTGTTGCGGAAAGAGCCGTCTGTAAACAGGGGCTCTTTATGGCAGGACGCGCATTTGGCCTGGAAGGTGGCGTAGCCGCCCGCTTCTTCGGCGGTGAACTGCACGCCGGGCGCGCCCCGCATCACGCTGTCGTACTTGGAGTTGAAAGAGTTCATTGTGGCCATGAACTGCGCCAGCGCTTTAAATAGTTTCTGCGAGTTGATCTCCCCTTCCCCGAATGCATCTTTGAATAAATTCCGGTATTTCTGGTCGCCGTTCAGTCGGGTGATCAGGCGGGCAAGGTCCTCTCCCATTTCATTCGGGTCTGTAATGGGGGTGAGCGGCTGTACTTCGAGGTGATTCACACCGCCATCCCACATAAAATCCTTTTGCCAGATGAGGTTGAACAAGCCGGGAACGGAACGCAGGCCGGTACGGTTGTCTATGCCATGGCTCAGCGGATGGTCGAAATGGGCAAATGCGGCGAACTGCTGGTGGCAGAAACCACAGGAAACAGTACTGTCGCGCGAAAGCCGGGGATCGTAGAACAAACGGCGGCCAAGGGCAATGCCTTCTTCGGTGAGCGGGTTGCCGCTCATGTCGTATACCGGCGCAGGGAAATTGGCCGGCAGGCTGAGGGTATACGGTGTAGGGCCGGGCCTCGCGTCCTGGTTTTTCCTGCAGCCCCAGATGAGCAGGAACAGGCAACCTGCGTATATGAGATATTTTTTCAAAGGTCAGTTACATCGGTGATCCTGAACATGGAGCGGTAATTGGCTGAGATCTTCCAGGCCAGCTCGCCGGGCACGTGAATCGTGGCGTTGTCGCTGAATTTCACAAGGTGCATGCCGGTGAACCATTTATACAGGTCTGCCGTAATGGTAAGCGACGGTTTCCGTTCCGATGCCACGCTCAGGCTGATCGGGCTGATGAGTTGTACGTCCTGCACGGCGTTATAGTTGCCTTTGAACCCGCCGATATGATAAGTAAGCGCCTGGCCGGGCGCGGCAGACGATGGGCTGTTGCCTTCCATCTTCGCCATGATGTACCCGCTGTTCCAGCTCCAGAACATGCCGTTTACGGGATCCAGCGCGCCTGTTTGCGCGCCGCTCACGTTCCGCACACTGTCTACCCCGATCTTAAAAGATATGCCCCTGTATTCGCCCTTTGGCACCGGGAATGTGATCACTTTGGACGCTGCAATGCTTTCGTCGACCAGGAAATAGGTGTCGGCGATGCGCTGCACGGTATTGTCCATTCTTACGAGGGAAATATTGGTGATGTAGTATTTGAAAGCGCTGACGGTAAAGGTTTCTCCCGAGGCGTTCGTGTAAGGGGCATTACCGAGGGAAAGGGGCGCGCCGTTGACGACGTTGGAGAAAGTGACCTGGATGTTGCCCTGCTCCTGTTTGTCCTTTTTACAGGCGATGCATAGCAAAAAGAGCGCGGGCAGGAGGTAATATGGCTTCATGGTCCGGAGTTATGCTATTAAAGTTACATAAAAAACGCTGCAAAACCGGGCGGCCCTGCAGCGTTTTTATGAAGATTTAATGCTTATCAGTTGGTGCGGTAGCCCCTCCAGCCGTAGAACAGCACGATCACGAAACAGATCAGCGGAACGATGAAGGAGAAAGCGGTGGAATAGTTCCTCGCGAGCACGCCCATCACGATCGGCACCAGCGCGCCGCCTACGATAGACATGATGATGAACGAAGAACCTGTTTTGGTATGCGGCCCCAGGTCTTTCACGCCCAATGCAAAAATGGTCGGGAACATGATGGACATGAAGAAGAAGATAGCCACCAGCGCGACCACGGCTATCACGCCATGCCCCATGATCACCACGGCGCAAAGCGCGATGTTGATGAGCGCATAAATGGTGAGCAGCACATTGGGCGCTACTTTCCGCATAATGGCCGTTCCCGCGAAGCGGCCCGCGGTAAACAGGGCGAGCCCGACGCTCAGCAGCAGGGCGCCTTTATCGTCTGTGCTGCCTTCCATATGTTCCGTTACGTAGTTGATGAACAATGCGCCGATGCCTACCTGCGCCGCTACATAAAAGAATTGCGCCACAACGCCGTATACGAAATGTTTATGTTGAAAAAGCCCCTTGGCGGCCGCGCCCGTTGCACTTTTCCCGTCTTCCGTGGTAACGATCTCCGGTAAAGTGGTACGGTAAAAAAGGAACGCGATCAGCAGCACCACTACCGCCATAACGATATACACCATCTGAACAGAGCCCAGGTCGGAACTGGCGGCGCCTGCTTCGTCTCCATGGAAGAACAATTGCATGCCGATGATGGGGCCCAGGAAAGAACCCAGCCCGTTGAAACACTGGCTCAGGTTCAGCCGCTGCTCTGAAGTGGATTTATCGCCCAGCACGGTTACGTATGGATTGGCGGCGGTTTCCAGGAAGGTAAGGCCGGAAGCCAGTACGAACAACGCCAGCAGGAAAAAGTTGAAGTTTGCGAAATGCGCGGAAGGATAAAACAAGGCCGCGCCTGTTGCGTATAACAACAAACCGAAGATGATGCCGGACTTATACCCGAAACGTTTCATCAGCAAACCGGCCGGTAAAGCCATCAGAAAATAAGCACCGAAATAGGCGGCCTGTAAATAAGTGGAACGTGCCTTATCGATGGACAATGCATTCTGGAAATGTTTGTTCAGCACGTCCAGCAGGCCGTAAGCCAGGCCCCACATAAAAAAGAGGCTGGTCACCAGGATGAAGGGAAAAAGATACTTCTGGCCGTTTTTGGACCCTGCGGTAGTATAACTGGTTGTGGAAGCTGCGCCGCCTGCCATGTTATTGCGTTTTAGGTGAGTGATTATAATGTGGAATTCTTAGCAGGTTTAATTAGCTGATGGAACGGTCCAGGTGCGTGTATCCACCGTCTACATACACGATCTGGCCGGTAGTGTGCGACGAGAGCCCGCTCAGCAGGAACACCGTCATGGCCGCGATCTCTTCTGAAGTGGTCATCCTGTGCTCCAGCGGGATTTTTGACACGATGGATCTCAGCTTTTCCTGCGGGTTGGGCAGGGAATTGATCCAGGTCTCGTACAGCGGCGTCCATACTTCAGCAGGGATCACCGTATTCACCCTCACGGAAAAAGGCAGCAGCTCAACGGCCCATTCACGCGTGAGCGCATTGATGGCGCCTTTGGAAGCGGCGTAGCCGGACGTGTTACCCTGACCTGTGGTGGCCACTTTGGAGCCGATGTTCACGATATTGCCTTTTGTGGCCTTCAGGTAAGGCAGTACGTAATGCGCCAGGTTATAGTAGTGGCTGAGATTGTTCTGCAGCGAATCCATGAACTTTTCAGGGCTGCCGCTTTCCAGTCCCACGCCATCGTTGGCGCCCGCGTTGTTGATCAGGCCGTCTATTTTGCCGAACTCTTTCACGGTAATGTCAATCACTTTTTTGCAGTCCTCTACTTTACCCAGCTCCGCCTGTATGCCGAAAGCCCTGCCGCCCTGCTGGCGGATGGCGGAAACGGTTTTGTCGTTGTCTTCCGCCTTGCGGCCCGCGATCACGGCAATGCCGCCTTCGGCCGCAATGAGCTTTGCAATGGCTTCGCCGATGCCTTTGGCGCCGCCGGTAACGATCACTACTTTATCCTGTAACCCGAGATTCATGTTGATGTACGATTTAATTGAGTTTATAAAATTCCACTGCATTGCCTCCCATGATCTGCTGCTGTTCCGTTGCGGACAACCTGCTTATGAAGTTCTGCACGATGCCCAGCACTTCTTCGTATTCCGCCGCGAGAAGACATACCGGCCAGTCTGAGCCGAACATCAGCCTGTTCGGCCCGAAGGCTTCCAGCACTACTTCCAGGAAAGGCACAAAGTCTTCCTGTTTCCAGTTCTGCATGTCCGCTTCGGTCAGCATGCCGCTGAGCTTGCAATACACATTTTTATAACGGGCGATGCCGCGCATATGCTGTTCCCATCCTTTCAGCTCCCCGGTTTCGAAATCGGGTTTGGCGAGGTGGTCTATCACCAGCGGATGGTCTTTGAACTTTTTCACAAATTCGCCCACAGCCGGCAGCTGGTGCGGGTACACGAGGATGTCGTAGGTGAGGCCGTATTCCGCGAGCGCGGCAATGCCTTTGCAGAAATCGTCGCGCAGCAGGAAATTTTTGTCGGGCTCACCTTGCACAATGTGGCGGAAGCCTTTTAATGCCGGGAACTGCGAGAAATGTTCCAGCCTGCTTTTGATGTTATCGGCCCTGAGGTCTACCCATCCTACCACACCTTTAATAAAACTGTTCCCGCGGGCCAGCTGCAGCAGAAATTCCGTTTCCGCTTCGCTCTGGTCCGCCTGAACGGCCACGCAGCCCTGCACCCCGTTTGCTTTCAGCACCGGCTCGAGGTCTGCGGGTAAAAAATCCTTCCGGATCACTTGCATTTCTTCGGTGATCCATGCGTCGCGCACGGGATCGAAATGCCAGAAATGCTGATGGGCGTCTATGATCATAACGTTGAAAGGTCTAAAAAGCTATAAAGAAAAAAACTGGTCCATCACCACCCACTTCTCGCCGGGTTTGGCGGCGGGAATGGCTTGCTGGAAGGTCCACATGAACGCTTCCCATTTTTGTACGATCGGGCTGGCCTCGTCCATGGCGGTTTTACGCTCGAAGGTAAAGGTATCGTCCACTTCGAGGATCATCACCATGCGTGTGCCGGCACGGTACATATCGCAGGCGGTAATGCCCGCATCGCGGATGCTTTCCAGTATTTCGGGCCATACGGCCTTATGGATCGTCAGGTATTCTTCTATCAGTTTGGGATCATCTTTCAGATCCAGCGCGAGAACGTGTCTTTTCATAACGTTTATTTTTTCCAGGCCACTGCTTCCTGCCTGGAAGTGCCTAATCCGTCGATTCCCAGTTCTATTACATCGCCCGCTTTCAGGTAGATCTGCGGGTTGAAGCCCAGGCCCACGCCTGCTGGCGTGCCGGTGGAGATCACGTCGCCCGGCAGCAGGGTCATGAACTGGCTGAGATAGGATACCACGTAAGGAATATTGAAAATGAAATTGGACGTATTGCCGTCCTGCATCTTCTTATCGTTCACGGTAAGCC
>CBFHAF010000135.1:0-8818 GCA_965653435.1 uncultured Chitinophaga sp. | reverse complement strand
GGGCCTTTACTCTTTTCCTGTAATTACCTGGACATAGTGCCGGACAACGTGGCGACGGTGGATCATATATTCCGCATGCGCAGCACGGCAGAGCAATACCTGTTCACCATGTACAGCTATCTGCCCAATTACGTGGACGCATACAATTACCATGTGTTCCTCGGCGGGGATGAGCTCTGGGCCAATGATTACAACGTGAACCAGCCGGCCCCCGCCTGGCAGATCGCGAAAGGTTTCCAGAGCGTGGTGAACCCGTACTCCAATTACTGGGGCGGCGGCAACGGCGGCCGCGGCATGTTCGTGGCCATCCGCGACTGTAACACCTTCCTGGAGAACATCTACAAGGTGCCGGACATGGACGATTACGAAAAGAACCGCTGGGCGGCGGAAGCGCTGTTCCTGAAAGCATATTTCCATTTCTACCTGTTCCGCATGTACGGTCCTATTCCGCTGATAGAAAAAAATCTGCCCATTACCAGCAACACGGAAGACGTGAAAGTGAGCCAGATGCCCGTGGATTCCTGCGTGAACTTCATTGCCCGCCTGCTGGATGAAGCGGCCGTGAACCTGCCGGAGCGCATCCTGAACGAAGCGACCGAGAACGGCCGCATCACCAGGTCTGCCGCCAAAGCCCTGAAGGCCCGGCTGCTGGTAACAGCCGCCAGCCCGCTGTTCAATGGCAATCCCGATTATGGCGCATATACCGGGAAAGACGGCGTGCAGCTGTTCAGCACCGCATACGATGCCGCGAAATGGGAACGCGCCGCCATCGCCTGCAAAGAGGCGATAGAAGAATGCCATGCCGGCGGCCACCAGCTGTATTATTTTAATCCGGCTTTCCTGCCTTTCCCCGGCTCTCCCGAAACCATCACGGAAATGAGCACACGAAATGCGCTCTGCGAGAAATTCAATAAAGAAGCTATCTGGACAAGCACCAACAACAGGGCTACCACTTTACAGCGGGAAAACCTGCCGCGGCTTTATTCCGGCGACAAACAAAGCACCACGCTCTCTTCCTTCGGCGTGCCGTTGAAAGTGGCCGAACAGTTCTATACAAAAAACGGCGTACCCATTTCTGAAGACCTGACCTGGAATTACAATACCCGCTACGGCACAAGGAGTGTCACCACGGCAGACAAGCTGCGCCTTAAGCCCAATTACACCACCGCCAACCTCAACTTCGACCGCGAAGTGCGCTTTTACGCCAGCATTGGTTTCGACGGCGCGCGCTGGTTCGGGCAGTGCCGGTTCAACGATGAAGAGCCCGTGTACATGGAAGCCAAGCTGGGCCAGATCGCCAACAACCACGCCTGGGCCTATTCCATGACCGGTTATTGGGCCAAGAAGCTGGTGAACCCGCAATCCGTTTCATCCGTTACAGAGATCACGATACAGTCTTACCCCTGGCCCGTGATCAGGCTGGCGGACATTTACCTGCTGTACGCCGAAGCCCTCAATGAATGGCAGGGCCCCAATGCGGAAGCTTACAAATGGATAGACCTGGTAAGGAAAAGAGCCGGACTGCAGGGAGTGGAAGCATCCTGGCAGCAGTTCTCCAAAAATCCCGGCGCGCCGGCAAGCAAAGCAGGCCTGCGGAAGATCATCCACCAGGAAAGGCTCATCGAGCTTGCCTTTGAAGGGCAGCGTTTCTGGGACCTGCGCCGCTGGAAAGAAGCGGAAGCCGTGCTGAACCAGCCCATTACCGGCTGGAACGTATTCGGTAAGACAGCGCCGGACTATTACCAGGTGAAATACATCTACAACCAGGTGTTCCGCAAAAAAGATTACCTCTGGCCGGTTCGCGAAGAAGACCTGATCGAAAACAAAAACCTGGTGCAAAGCCCCGGCTGGTAAGTTTCTCACGTTCATCAAACTGCAACACAATGCGTATTTATTTTCTCTGCATAATAACCTACCTCCTGGCCTCAGGCTGCAAGGAGGAAAAAATGGAGCCGCTCACCAAAGGCGGCAAAGCGCCCGGCCCGGTTTCCAACGTCACGTCGGAGGCCAAGCCAGGCAAAGTTGTGCTCAGCTACAATATTCCCGGCGATCCTGAACTGCTGTACATCAAAGCCGTGTATGAAACGCGCCCGGGCAACACGATGGAAACCATCGCGACTTTTTACAACAGCAGCATGACGCTGGAAGGGTTTGGCGATACGGAAGAAAGGGAAGTGAAACTTTACTCCGTAAGCCGCTCCGAAGTAGCCTCAGAGCCTGTAACCGTAAAGGTGCGGCCGCTTACGCCGCCGGTGCAGTCCGTATTCGGGTCGCTGGACTTTGTAGCGGATTTCGGGGGCATTACGGCGACGTTCGTTAATGAAGACTCCGCCAATGTTGCCATCGGCGTGGTGTCGCGGGATGCGAACGGCGACGCCGTGCAGGCCGATATGTATTACACCAACCAGGAAGCGGGAGAGTTCTCGGTGCGCGGGTTCGGCGCTACCGAACAGTGGTTCGGGCTTTACGTGCGCGACCGCTGGCTGAATTATTCCGATACTGTGTGGAAACAGCTCACGCCGCTCTTTGAAGAGCAGCTGGATAAAAAGCTGTTCCGCGCCCTGAAGCTGCCTACAGACGCGGCCACCTTCGGCTCGGGAAAGCTCGAAAACCTCTGGAACAACAAGACAGCAGGCGGCTCCGGCTCAACGGACACCTGGTTCCGCTCCGCCAACGGCTCCGGCGTACCGCACTGGGTAACATTCGACCTGGGCGTGACCGCGAAGCTGAGCCGCTTCTCCGAAATACCCCGCGGCGCAACGGATGAAACGAACCTGCTCTACAGCGCCGGCGACCCGCAGCTGTACGAGATATGGGGGACGGATAACTACAATCCCGACGGCAGTTTTACCGGCTGGACCAAGCTCATGGACTGCGAAGTAGTGAAACCTTCCGGGCTGCCCGTGGGCGTGAATTCCAACGAAGACCTGCTGCGCGCCCAGGAAGGCCACCAGTTCAAATTCCCGCCGGGCCTTCCGCCGGTCCGTTACCTGCGCATCAAGCTGGTGCAAACTTTCGGCAACGCGGATTATTTCTGGATGGCGGAGCTCACTTTCTTCGGAGAAAAACAGTAAACCCATGAAAACTGAAAAAATGAAACGGATCATATACACAGGCTTGCTGCTGGCGGCGGTATCGTACCTCGCGGCCTGCAATAAAGCGGATGAAGATTACAAGGACTTTGTGCCGGACGGGGAAAAAGTGTACCCGGGCAAGGTGGACGAGCTGAAAGCTAATCCCGGCAAGAACCGCATTCTGCTGGAGTGGCTGCTGAAAACCGACCCGCGCATCGTGAAATGCCGGATCTACTGGAACCGCAAGAAGGACTCCGCCGATGTTACCGTTAAGCGCACCAATGGCGTGGATACCATCAGCGCCGTGCTGAACAATATGCCGGAAGGGCCTTATCTTTTTGAAGTGTATACCTATAATGCACAGGGCAACCAGTCCATCAAAACAGAAGTGAACGGTGATGTGTACGGCGATTTTTACGAGAGCAACCTGCTGAACCGCGGCCTGAAAAAAGCGGAAATCACCAACGGTACCACCAAACTGGAATGGGACGAGCCGGACCCGCGTTCGCCCGGCGTAAGGCTCACGTTTACGGACGGGGGCGGTGAAATGCACAGCATACTGGTGCCGCCTGATGAAAACACGACCTTCCTGAATTTTATCCCCAAAACAGGTACAATGGAATTCAAAACCTTGTATCTTCCGGTAGCAAACGCGATAGATACGTTTGCGGCGCCTGTTGTGAAAGTAAATCTCTAGATACGAAAAAGTAAACCGTGCAAAGAAGGACATTCCTCTATACAGCCGCCCTGGGCGCCCTCGCCGGGGCGGCGGGCATTCCGGCCCTGGCAAAGGGGCAGGGGCCAGATTACACCGTGATCAACGCCGGCATTGGCGGCAACAATACCACAGACCTCCTGAAGCGCATAGACCGGGATTGCCTGGCGCACCAACCTGAATTAACGGTGCTGATGATCGGCACGAACGATATGAACAGCATGAAATACGTGCCGCTGGAACAATACCGAGCCAATGTCGCCACGCTTATCGGAAAGATACAGGCGCAAAGGAGCAAGGTGCTGCTGATGACCATCTGCCCGTTCATCGAAGAATTCCTGTTAACCCGGCACAAACGCGAACATTACGGTGCCGAAGGGCCTTCGGGCAGGAGGGCGGCGGTGAACAAGAACATCGGCGAGCTGGCCACGCAATACAACACCGCGTTCCTGGACCTTGGCGCATTATTCGATAAAGCCGGGAAAGTAGGCACAGGAAAGGATTCGCTGATACAGAACGTGGAGAATTCCAACAAAACGGACGGCGTGCACCCCACCACCGAGGGCTACCGGTTCATAGGCCTGGCCGTGCGTGATTTTATCGTGTACAACCGCCTTCCTCAGCAGCGAATCGTTTGTTTCGGCGACAGCATCACGGCGGGAGACGGCGGGGTGGAAAAGAACAGTTACCCGGCCGTGCTGAAAAGATTGCTTTCGTAAAACATTGTAACATTCATCAACAGATATTCATTCATGAAGTGTAAGATCTTAATCTCCGCCACCGCGCTCGTTTTCAGCCTGCAAACGGCAAAAGCCCAGCATAAGGTGGATGTATGTGTTTACGGCGGCAGCTCCGCCGGTGTAATTGCCGCCTACACGGCACAAAAGGCCGGGCGCACTGTATTGCTGGTGGAACCAGGGGCGTACCTCGGCGGCCTCACCACCGGCGGCCTCGGGTATACGGATATCGGCAACAAATACGCCATCCGCGGGCTGTCCCTGGAATTTTACCGGCAGATAGGGCAGCATTATGGCAAGTTCGAACAATGGGTGTTCGAGCCGCATGTGGCGGACAGCCTGTTCCAGGACTACGTAAAAAAAGGCGGCTTTCCTGTACTGTACAAACACAGGCTCACCGCAGCCAGCACCGGCAGCGGCGCCATCAAGGAGATCAGGCTCGACGCCGGCGGCAAAACGGTAACCGTATCTGCGAAGGTATTCATCGATTGCACCTACGAAGGCGACCTGATGGCGAAAGCCGGGGTGAGCTACACCGTTGGCCGTGAAAGCAACGACGTATACGATGAAACCTGGAACGGCGTGCAGCTGCTGGACGGCCACCAGTTCCCCGACGGCGTGGACCCTTACAAAGTGCCGGGAGACCCGAACAGCGGGCTGCTCTGGGGTATCAGTCCCACCCCGCTGGCACAGAAGGGCAGCGGCGACAAAAAAGTGCAGGCATACAACTACCGCATCTGCCTCACGAACGACCCCAACAACATGGGGCCCATCACGCAGCCGGACAATTATGATCCTTCGCGTTATGAGCTGCTGGCAAGGCTTTTCGTGGCACAGCCTGAAAGAATAAAGCTCAGCGATTATTTCATCTGGAGCCGCATGCCGAACAATAAAACGGACATCAACAACAGGAACGGTTTTTCCACGGATATGATCGGGATGAACTACGATTATCCTGAAGCGGATTATGCCACACGGGAAAAGATCATCAAGCAGCATGAGGACTATACCAAAGGCCTGCTGTATTTCTGTGCTACAGACCGCCGGGTGCCAGTGCCCATGCAGGAAGAGATCAAAAAATGGGGATACCCGAAAGATGAATATGTAAAGAACGGCCACTGGTCGCCACAGCTGTATGTGCGCGAAGCACGCCGCATGAAAGGCGCTTACGTAATGACCCAGGCCAACTGTACCGGCAAAGAAGTGGTGACGGACGGCGTAGGCATGGCGGCTTATACGATGGACTCTCACAACACGCAGCGCCTCGTGATACATAAGGATGGCAA
This sequence comes from uncultured Chitinophaga sp., assembly GCA_965653435.1. Lineage (GTDB taxonomy): Bacteria > Bacteroidota > Bacteroidia > Chitinophagales > Chitinophagaceae > Chitinophaga. The sequence continues at coordinate 3,006 of CBFHAF010000135.1, read as the reverse complement.
GGATATGGTGAAGAACGAAGGAAATGTGGAAGTAGGCGGTTTCCCGCCGTACCCTGTTTCGTACCGCGCGCTGGTGCCGAAAGAAGGCGAATGCAGCAACCTGCTGGTGCCCGTATGCCTTTCCGCCAGCCATATCGCATATGGTTCCATCCGTATGGAGCCCGTGTTCATGGCGCTGGCGCAGGCCACTGCCGTTGCGGCGGACCTTGCCATTGCCAAAAACATCCCCGTACAGAAAGTGGACGCCGCGCAGGTGAGCGACATACTGGCCCGCAACCCGCTGGCAGACGGCCGGCAGGGCGATGTGCTGATGGATAATGCTACCGCATCCCTGCAGAAAGAAGGTGAATGGAAAACCGTAAAAGGCCATGGAAGCTACGGCACCGATATGCTCACCGCGGAAAAAAATGCGAAAGCCGTTTTCAGGCCGGAGATCGCTAAAACAGGCAACTACGCCGTATACATGTATTACCCGCGGCTGAAGAACAACGCAGTGGTAACGAACGTAAAAGTCGTAAGCGGCAAAAGCGAGCAGCTGGTGCCTGTAAAGGCGGAAGATGTGAATGTTGTAGGCCAGACCTCGGGCGAATGGGTGAAGCTGGGCACCTTCAATATCGAAAAAGGAAATAAAGCTTATGTTGAAATTTCTGCTGGCGGCAGCGGGGAAGGTGTAGTGGTAGCGGATGCTGTGATATTTGTGCCAGAGAAACGATAGTATTTTTCCAGCTATAAAAGAAAAGCCCTTGCAAACGCAAGGGCTTTTTTGGTTTCCGTCACTTATTTTGAGCTTTTGCCCCGTTAAAATAGTCTTCCACTATTTTGTGGTTCTTCTTCACCAGTTCCGCCAGCTCTGTTGGCGTCATGTTGAATTTGAGGAGGTCTGTGCCCGTAACGTCCAGCTCAATGATATGTTTGTTGAACTGGTAATTTGTTCTCGTGATCTGCCCGGCGCCGCTGCCGAACAGGCCGAGCTTGAGATAGGTGCTGATGTACTGCCCGAAGTTCGTGATGGTATTGTTTGCCGCGCGCGGGCCGAGGCGCAGCAGCAGCGCGCTTTCCCCGGGGAAGATGCGGATGGGCGCGTTGTCGAAATACCCTCCGTCTACCCAGGTGCCTTCCCAGGTTTCTTCGGCAATGCCGCCAATGTTGTTGGGCGCGATCTGCACGGCATAAGTTTTGTCGATGATCACCGGCTTGAAGACCAGCGGCAGGCTCATGCTCATGCGCACCGCTGTGGCAATAGGCAGGTTGGGCGTGGTATCCCTGGACAGTATCTGCACATTGCCGGTACGGAAGTTCACAGCGGTGAATTTCAGGTCTATCCCGAATTTATCCACCACTTCTTTCATGGTCCACCACCTCACCCTGGGATCCCGCCCGTAGCTGAAGCTGCTGGCCCAGCCGGCAAGGGTCTTGGTCGGGTCGGGCTGCATTTTCATGTCCACGATGTAATTGAAGAAGTAATGGATCTTCATGCCGTTGAACAATCCGAAATCCATAAAGGCGCTGTCCCTGAAATCGCCGAGGTTATCCAGGATCAGGTTCAGCAGGCGCACCTTGTACACGGGCTCATGCGACATGAAGCGCGTATACCATTCACTGCCCAGGATCTTTTCGCGGAGCTTGGTGCCGTCGTCCATGATAAAGTCCTTCAGCAGCATTTTCAGCAAAAAGTCCGGCACCACGGGGATCATGTGCAGCAACGTGTTCACCAGGTGCTCCTTTTCGATCAGGAACCGGGAATACGCCGGTCCGTTCCTCTGGAAGCTCATCCGCTTGCCGGGTATGAATTTCATGGACGGGTCGGGGCCGTCGAAAAATTCTTCGAAATCGGCTTTGAGGATGGCCGCAATTTCAAGGCTGGTATGCCCGGTGCCGAGCAACATGGCGGTGATGGCCCCGGCGGACGCACCGGATATGCCTTTCACGCCGCGGGGCAGCCCGTCCTCAAAACGCAGAACGCCCTGGTCTTCCAGTGCACGGATGGCGCCGAGGAATGCGTTGCCTTTGCCGCCCCCGCCTTCTAAGGAAAGGTATTCCACTTCCTCCGGGCGGAGGGGTTTATCTAATGAAGTCATATTGTTGAGATTTGAGCCCTTGATCAGTTCTGGGTGTTTCGGGGAAGATTGGCGTCGGGCTGCAACATTACCAGGCTGGTAGGCAGGGTGTATTCCCAGGGTTCGTCTACCGGCGTGCCTTCCGCACCGCCTTCGGTCTGTTCCTGTATTTCCTGGATGATGGAAAGATACAGCGGATCGTTCACCTGCGGCACCTGGCCGCCTTTCCAGATAATGCCCGTGGCCAGGTAGAAGGCCATTGCCTTTTCGAAATTGCTTCTTACAGGTACCACGACCCTTGCCGCGCCCGCATCCAGGAAGGCGCCGAACTTCGGGTCCTGGTGGCCTTCGCCGGTGAGGATCTTCGGCCATTCGGCCGCGTCGTTGTAGAAGTAAGGGTAAAGGGCGAAGGTGAGGTTCTGCCATTCAAAGGCCTGCTCGAACCACTGGATATGATCGCGCTCCAGGCGAGCCACGTCGAAGTTGATCCTGCCGTCCTGCACTGCTTTCTGGTCGAAAGGCGGCTGGTCGAAGTAATGCTGCTGCAGCATAGCTATCACGGAACGTTTCAGTTCGGTGCGTTCGGTCACCCGGTTGTCCGCCGGGTTCCTGCCCTGTATGGCGATGTTCTTTTCCATTCCCCTTGATGCAAGGAATTCGCGCACTTCCTGTTCGTATTGCAGCTGCTGTTTGTTGAGGCTGTCCATGATCTTCGCGTAACCCGCCAGCTGCCATTTTTCGAACTGCTCTTTGCGCAGCCTGCATTCTACCACGAGGTTGCAGGTATAACCGTACAAGGCATCGCCGCGGAGGCTCACGGGAACGGTTTGCGTCTGTACCTCGTACAGGTCGTGGATGGGAATTTCGCCTTCAGCATCGCCATCGCCGGTTACCTGCTTATGGAACATCTGGTTGGCCACGGAGACGGTGAACAGGCCGCCCTTGTCCA
>CBFHAF010000134.1:0-8901 GCA_965653435.1 uncultured Chitinophaga sp. | reverse complement strand
GCAGTTCATCAGGAGCTGGGAGCCGGGAACATTGGAAACTATGCGGCACAACAATATCAAATACGCCCGGGCGCATTTCAGCATAGAAGCATTTGCGGAAGCCTACCGCAGTTTATTTTATAAAGTATGAGACCAGTATCCGTCATCATTATCACCTACAACCGGCCGGACGACCTGCTGGTGCTGCTGCGCAACCTCACCGAGCAGGAAGGCGCCGGCGAGCTGCTGGAAGAGGTGATCATCGTCAACAATGCCTCCACGGCGGACTATACGCCCGTTACGGAGTTCATTGCAGGTTTCCCATACTTCCGTTATCACTACTCCAACGAAAATCTCGGCGTGGCCAGGGGCCGCAACCTCGGCATTTCCATGGCCACTGCGCCTATCCTGGTAACGATAGACGATGATGCCTGGTTCAGGGATACGGATGCCCTGCGCAAGATAGCGGCGGCATTCGGTGATCCTTTCATGCAAAGCAACCACGCCGGCGTGCTGTGCTTCAAGGTGCTCTACGCCAGCACGCAGCAGATGCAGGTGAACGCATTCCCCCATAAGGACTTTGAGCAATACAAGGATAAAAGCCGGTTCCTTGCGCCTTATTTCATCGGCGCGGGCCACGCCATCCTGAAAGAAGTATATGAAAAGGCAGGCCTGTACCCGGAGGACTTCTTTTACGGGATGGAAGAATATGATCTCACTTACCGCGTGATCCAAAGCGGCTATTCGATCGCCTACAGCTCGGATATCGTGATACTTCACAACGAAAGCCCGCTGGGCCGCGCGCCGCAGCTCATCAAAATGAAAATGCTGTGGATCAACAAAAGCAAGGTGGCTTACCGGTACCTCCCTTTGCTGTACTTCGTTTCCACCGCCGTATTGTGGTCGCTGGAATTCCTGAAAAAGACCGGCTGGAACTGGAAAGAATGGACGCGGGGCTGGAGCGGGGTGCTGCGCATACCCGGCAGGGAGAAACACCGGCCGCTGAATGCCGCTGCAAGAGCATACCTGAAGCGGGTGCAGGCGAGGTTGTGGTATTAACGGTCTTGGTCTATATCTATTTCATTCAGTTTTATGAGAGCCGGCGTTTATTTGCTTTCTGTTAGGACTCTCAATAGTTGACGGATCTGTCAGCGATTTTTGGAGGGATTCAAGCTGGGTGATCACGGTTTCCCGCATAATTTCATATCTCTCTTGTTTCCCAAGGCCTCTCCGGATCAATACTGCATTGAGGCTTTCTAGGTTGGAAAGCACTATCAGCCGATGTGTGTCGGCACAATCCCGTATGTTCTTACCACCGGAATTCTCGTCAGGATATTGTTCTCTCCATTGTTTGGCTGTTAACCCGAACAAGGCGAGGTTGATCAAATCGGCCTCCTCCGCGTATATGAATATTTCCTTCTTTTGAGGTCTGTCGCCCCAGGGGATCAACTTTTCCCTTACGGCGTCTGTATGAATCCTGTAGTTGGTTGCCGCCAGGCTTCTTCTGAAGTTCCATTCTGTTAAATGTGTGCTGCTTTCAATTTCTTTTAGCCGCTGAAATTCTTTTATCAGGTAAAGTTTAAAAGATGGGCTTATCCATGCCGCAAATTCAAATGCAATATCCTTGTGCGCATAAGTTCCTCCATACCGGCCTGATTTCGAAATAATTCCAATGGCCTTTGTTTTTCCAATCCATTGCTGAGGCGATAGGGCAAACCGGTTGGTGCCAGCTGCATTTTTAAACTCATCGAATTCGATGAGTTTAAAATCAGGATTATACAGCTGCTCCCATAGGCCTAGATATTCAATTGTATCCTTTTTCCTAAGCCAGTTGCTAATGATAATGTTATTATTAAGCAGCCCTCTCGTCATGTCAGTGAGTGAGATATAATCATTATTATTATAGTCCATCACAGATATGATATTATCATTAACTGTTATTTCTCTTTTCTTGACCATTTGTTCTGGAATTAATTGTGTGTATTTGAGGTTTCCTGAAAGTAAAAATTGGGCAAAGGCGATTCGCCCGTTTTCTTTGTTGGTTTAGTATCATGTCTCCGGGAATGACGAGGTCAACAACGCAGTATAATCAATGTCTTTTGCCAATTGGCGAGGAGAAAAGTTTCTCTTTCGCGAAATAAGGAGTTAGATATGTTATTCCCAATGTAACAAAAAATGGTTTTGGCTAAACAAAATACATCGGGTTAATTTTTTAATGTCGTACCGAAGGGCCAAAACAGTAAAAGGGAGCAGATCACCCGCTCCCTTTTACTGTTTTGATACGTTAATTATTTATTTCACGGCAGGCTGCGGCTGCGCCTTAGAGCCGCGCCTTATTTCAAAGGCGACGGCCAGCACAAGGATCACCAGCATGGCAATGGAGCTCCAGCGGGTGATGGTGTTGCCGAGGTAATAGCTCCTGGGCTCGAACTTCATCACGACCTGGTGGTCGCCGGCCGGTATCTTCGCGCCGCGCAGCAGGTAATCCACCCGGACGATCTCTTCTTTTTTACCATCCACATACAGGTTCCAGCCTGCGGGATAATATATTTCGGAGAATACGGCGAAGCCGGGCTTGCTGTTGCTGCTGCGGTACTGCAACTCGTTCAGGCCGTACCGGGTGAGCAGTATTTTGCTGGCGGAATCTTTGCCGGGCACGAACCCGCTCAGCGCGGGCCTGAACCTCTGGTCGATCACCGCGGCGCGGCCGGTGGGCAGGCTGTCCAGCGTTTTCATTTCTTCATCCGCGTTTTTGGCCCATACGAGGCTGTCCACAAACCAGGCATTACCCAGCGCTTCGGGGTTCTGGAAGTAGGAGAGCTGGCCCTGGCCCTGCTGCCCCTGTTGCTGCACGATCACGTACTTGGCGTTCAGCATGTTCAGCACCTGGGGATTGTTCTTGCTGATCTGGTATTTGATAAGGTCGTCGTACAGCGCGAGCTTCACCGGGCTGTAGCCGCCGATGCTCCTGTGGTGGTAGGAGCTCATGGCGTCCATGAAACTAACGGTGTTGAATACACGGTAGTATGGGTCTTTATCCTGCTTGATGGCCACATCTACGGGTGATGGCGCGAAAGCGCCGCTGTAGTCGGCAGGGGTCACATAATTCTTCGAATTGAGGATGCGGTGCGCCACCAGCATCTGGTCTACCGCCACGCTGAGCGTGAGCAGGGCGAGCACGTAGCCGGCCTGTAATTTCTTTTGCAGGTAAGCCCATAAAAGGCCCGCTGCTATGAGAATGAACACGAGCGAGCGGATGGCGTCCATGCGGAGAGCGGAAGCCCTGTCTGCCCGGAGCGCGGCCATCAGCTTATCCGTCATTTCGGCGTTGCCGCCGGTAAGGGTCTGGTAGAAACGGATACCTTCGTCCTGCTCCGCCATATAGCCGAGGCCGAAAGAGGCCAGCAGCAACAGCACTACCAGACCGCCGGTGATATAGAGCGATCTTTTGATGTTTTCAAACAGCACTTTTTTATCCCATTCTTTGCTCACCGCCTCGTTCAGCGCCCAGCAGGCGAGGAACGGCACCAGCAGCTGGCAAAGCACCAGCGCCTGCGCAGGCGCGCGGAACTTGCTGAACAGCGGCAGGTGGTCGAACAGGAAATAGTTGAAGAAGGCGAAGTTGCTGCCCCATGCCAGGAATACGCCCAGCAGGCAGCCGGCCAGTATCCACCATTTGTTGAAGTCTTTCACGATAAAGAAAGCCAGCACAAAAAGGAAGATGATGGCCGCGCCCCAGTACACCGGCCCGTCCGTATGCGGCTGCGGGCCCCAGTAAACGGGCATCTGTTCCAGTATCTGCTCCTGTTGCGCGGGCGGTACGCCTATTTCGGCAAATGCTTTCGCTGTATTGCTGCTGCCGGAAAGCGCGCCCTGGGAAGAGCCGCCGTACAGGTTGGGAACGAGGATGGTGAGCGTTTCCATCCTGCCTTCGCTCCAGTTGAAAGCATAGCTTTTATCGAGCCCGCCGGCGGTTTTATCGCCTTCCTGCCCGGCTTCCGCGGTAAGCTCGGAATGCCCGCCGCGCATGGTGTACTTGCTGAATTCGGAGGTGGTCCACAGGCTGACGGTAGACGGCAGTACGGACAGCAGGCCGAAGCCCAGCAGCACCAGGGTGGCTTTGATGTATTGCGGCACCTGCTTCGTTTTGATGGCCTGAACCAGGTAACCTATGCCGATCACGAGGCATAGCAGCAGCATGTAGAACACGATCTGGTAGTGCCCGTTGGTCACCATCAGGCAGAGCGTGATGCAGGTCATAATGCCGCCGATCAGGTATTTGCCGCGGTAGGTGAGCAGGATGCCCGCCAGCAGCGGCGCCATATAGGCGATGGTGAACATTTTCGTATCGTGCCCCGCCGATATGATCATCGGGTTATAACTCGCGAAACCGAAGGCGATGGCCCCGAGTATGTTCACCCATTGCCGGAAGCCCATTACAGACAACAGTATGTAAAAGCCCAGCATGGCGAGGAAAAAGAAATTGACGGGTTTGGGAAGGCCCAGTGTCAGTATCCTGTGAAGCTGGTAAGTGTAGTTGTCCTGGCTCAGGTAGATCTGGTAAGTGGGCATCCCGCCAAACATGGCATTGGTCCACAAGGGCTTGATGCCGGTACTGTCGTGGTAAGCGCGCGCTTCCTGCGACATGGCCTGCCACGACACGGTGTCTGTCTGCCTGATCTCCAATCCTTCCAGTACAGGGCTGCAGAATAAGAAAGACAGCCCCAGGAAGATGAGGATGGCGTACACATGCTTTAGGACGGCTTTTTGCCAGTTTTGCTTCATCGGGTTTTTCCTGTTTAGTTTTTAAAGAATCCAAAATAACTGTATTTTATCGGAAATTTCAATATGAACTGGCTCCGTTTCCTGATAAAAGTGAGCTTTATCTGTAATATTTGTTACCTGGTCGGTTTTATCATCCGGATGCTGGACAATACGGCAAACTGGGAGCACGTGGCCAAACACATCATGGTGCTGGGCGGGCTGGTGGCCGCTCCTCTCAATATCGTCACCTGCCTGCTGGCTGTTATCATGCTGTTAAGGAAGAAAGTGCGGTTCGCGGAGATCCATCCCGTTATATTTATTTTGAATGTTATTATCTTGCTCCTTCAACTGGAACTGTTCTTATGATCATCAATATCCTCAGAGACAAACCTACCCGGCTATTCATCATCTTAAGCGGAATTTTTGTTGCCAATGCGCTGATCGCCGAGATCATTGGGGTGAAGATCTTTTCCCTGGAAGCCACTTTCGGCTTTGAACCGGCGAACATGATGATCTTCGGCAAACCCTACAGCTTCAATATGACGGCAGGCGTTCTGCTCTGGCCGGTGGTGTTCATCATGACGGACATCATCAACGAATACTACGGTACCAAAGGCGTACGGTTCCTGTCGTTCCTGGCGGCCGGGCTCATCGTGTTCGCCTTCGTTATTTTCTTCTGGGCCATACAGCTTACCCCGGCGGATTTTTTCGTGACGGGAAAGGTAAAGTCCGGCGTGCCGGATATGGACAAGGCATACCGCCAGATCCTCGGGCAGGGCTCGCTGATCATCATCGGTTCGCTCACCGCCTTCCTCATCGGCCAGCTGGTGGACGTGTTCACTTTCCACAGGATCAAAAAAGCAACCGGCGAAAAAAAGATATGGCTGCGCGCAACCGGCTCCACGCTTATCTCACAGCTGATAGACAGCTTTGTGGTGTTGTTCGTGGCGTTTTACCTCGGGCCCCGCATATACAACCCCAACGGCGACTTTGTATGGCCGATAGACCTGGTGCTGAGCGTTTGCATCATCAATTACATCTATAAATTCACAGTGGCCATTGTGCTTACGCCGGTCATTTATTGGGTGCATGGTATCATAGAACGTTACCTGGGCCACGAAACCGCCGGCGAAATGAAAAGAACGGCCATGAACAGATAAAATCTTACTTCCCGATGTCTCAGTTTACAGTCCGTGTATACGGTATCATGATCAACGAAAAAAAGCAGGTGCTGGTGAGCGACGAGTATATCCGCGGCGGTTATTACACCAAGTTTCCCGGCGGAGGGCTGGAGTTTGGTGAAGGCACGCTGGAATGCATTGTGCGGGAATGGAAGGAGGAAGTGAACCAGGACATTGAAGTGGTGGAGCATCTTTATACCACCGACTTTTTCCAGATGAACGCCTTTAACAACGTACAGCAGATCATTGCGATATATTACCTCGTCAGTGCCGTGTCGCCCTTTGTAGCGCCTATTCTTGAAAAACCTTTCGGCTTCGAGGTGCCAGAGGGCGCCACGCAGGTGGAAGGGGTGCGCTGGGTGGAATGGGATGCATTTTCTTCAGCAGCGGTTACGCTCCCGACCGATAAAAGGGTATCCGAAATTGTAAAAGCGAAGTTTTAGAACCACTTTTTCTTCATGAAATACCAGCTCATGATCACCGCCGTTACGATGGCGATGGTAACGGGTATGTAGAAAGCGTACCTGGAATGCGCGTAGGGTATTTCCACGTTCATGCCGTAAATGCTGGCCACGAGCACGGGCAGGGTAAGCACGATCGTGATGGAGGTGAGGCGCTTCATCACGAAGTTGAGGTTGTTGGAAATGATGCTGGCGAAAGCATCCATGGTGCTGCTGAGGATGTTCGTGTAGATGTTCGCCATTTCAAGCGCCTGGCTGGTATCTACGATCAGGTCGTGAAGGAATTCCTTCTCATCGTCGTTCAGGCCCAGGAAGTTCGTGCGTTCCAGCTTCATCAGCAGCAGCTCGTTGCTGCGCAGGGCCGTCACGAAATACACGAGGCTTTTCTGGATGCGCATCAGGTACAGCAGCTCTTCGTTCCGGTTGGCGTCGTACAGCTTTTGCTCCAGCAGGTTGCGGCGCTGGTTGATCTCCTTGAGGTAATCCAGGAAGTTCATCACCACTTTCTCGAATATCTTCAGCACCATCATGTTCCTTTTTTCAGGGTGACGGTTGTGGAAGGTATTGAGGAATTTTTTGATCGCGGCATTATCGAACGAATTGACGGTCACGATCTGGTTGTGGGTGAGGATGATCACGATGGGGATGGTGATGTAATAAGCGTCGCTTTCGTTGATGGAGTTGTTTTCCGTGGGGGTTTTGATAACGATGAGCTTCACGTTGTCCTCCAGCTCGAAACGGCTTTTTTCATCGATGTCCAGCGAGTCGGTAAGGAAGTCCAGCGGTATGTCCAGCGCTTCGGACAACTGTTCGAATTCCGCTTGTTTGAGGGGCGGCGCAACGTTCACCCAGGAGCCGTTTTCCGGCTCTTCAATAGCAACAGTGCGGGCATCTATATTTTTGAAATACTGGATCATCCGGGCGCAAAGGTAGGGGAATTAATTTACCAATAGCCTGGGGGCTAAATATTAATATTTCCTTCAAACACAAGCGTTGCGGGGCCGCAAAGCCAGATGTTGGAGAAGGAGCGTTCACCGGTGCGGGTAAAGCGGATCTCCAGGTGGCCGCCCAGCGTTTCCACGGGAATGGCATAGTCCCCGGGCTCGGAAGGCGAGGCCGTGAGCGCGGAGGCCGTTACGCCGGTGCCGCAGGAGTAGGTCTCATCTTCCACGCCGCGCTCGTAGGTGCGCACAAATATGCCGTTGTCCAGTTCCTGCACGAAATTCACATTCGTCCCTTCCGCGGCGAACCGCTCATTATAACGGATTTCCCGGCCCTGCTGGTATACGTCCACTTCCTGCACGTCCGTCACGAACTTCACGAAATGGGGCGAGCCGGTATTGAGGTAAAAATACATGTTCCCTTTTTCCACCCAGTCCACATCCTGCATTTTCAGGTTCACCCATCCGTTCTCGCGGAAGCTGGCCTCATGTTCGCCGTCTACGGCGATGAACTTCAGCTCTGCGGCTTCAATGCCCATCTGGCGGGCAAATGCGGTGAGGCACCGGCCCCCGTTGCCGCACATGCTGCCTTCGCGGCCGTCGGAATTGTAGTATTTCATGGCGAAATCGTACCCGTCGCGTTTTTCCAGCATCATAAAGCCGTCTGCCCCCACGCCGAAGCGCCTGTCGCAGATATGCGCCACCTGTTCGGTGGAGAGGTGGCTGTAAGCGCCGTCGCGGTTGTCTACGATCACGAAATCGTTCCCTGTTCCCTGGTATTTATAAAAATGCATTTCCATCTATGGGCAAAGGTAAAAATTGTTTTGATGATTATGCCGCGAGGATGCCCAGCGCTCTGGCGATGAGGTTTTCCACGGCTGCACCGCCGTCTTTGCTGAACTCTTTCCTGACCCGGTTGGCCACTATGGCGCTGATGGACAGGCATTCGTGCCCCAGCACGCGCCCCAGCCCGTAAATACCGGCCGTTTCCATCTCGAAGTTCGTGATGTGCCTGTTCTCGAAGCTGAAACCGGTAAGCTGGTCTATCAGCTCGGGGTGGGAGAGGTGGCCTCTCAGCTGGCGGCCCTGCGGGGCGTAAAAGCCGGGGCAGGTTACGGTGATGCCGGTATGGAAACCTTCAGTGAACAGGCCTGCCAGCTCCGCGGAAGCTTCAATGAGGTAAGGCCGGGCCGCGTTGGGATGCAGCCGTATCTGGCCGCGGAAAGCTTCCAGCAGCTGCAGTTCTTCGGGCGTATTGTGATAGGTGTAAAAAGGCAGCAGGTTGTCCAGCCCCAGGCCGTGAGACGATACCACGAAGCTGTCTACCGGGATGTCCTCCTGCAAAGAGCCGCTGGTGCCCAGCCGCACGATGCGGAGGCTCACAGGTTCTTCCCTGGGAAGGCGGGTCGCAAAATCGATATTGGCCAGCGCGTCCAGCTCGTTGAGCACAATGTCTATATTATCCGTGCCGATGCCGGTAGACACGACAGACAGCCGTTTGGCGCCGATCCTCCCGGTATGGGTCACGATTTCACGGTGCTGGTAGCGGCCTTCGATATGGTCGAAGTGTTTGCT
>CBFHAF010000133.1:0-8907 GCA_965653435.1 uncultured Chitinophaga sp. | reverse complement strand
CAAAGGACCCCGATGGGGGCTATGCATAAAAAGACGAAGATAATCGCGACCTCTGGGCGAGCACTTTCTCAATAGTGAGCGGCCGCAACGTGGCGCCGTTCTTTGAAAAATGGGGCATCCCCATCGGCCAGGAAATAAAGCAGGAATTAAGCAGCCTTCCCGGCTGGATGCCTTACAATTTCCCGCCGGAGAACTAAGTAGTTTTTTCTGTACCATAGTGTGCGGGTGCTTCAGCAATGGGGCATCCGCTTTTTTTTGTATTTTGTTTGCTCTTCCACAAAAATGAAAACATGAAACACTTCTTTTCACTATTGGCATTCTGTGCCATTTTCCAGTTCGCCTCAGCACAGTCCAAAGACGAAACGGCGGTGGAGGCGGCCGTGCAATCGCTCCGCAAGGCAATGATAGATGCAGACAAGGCGGGCCTCGAAAAACTCACGGCCGCCAGGCTGAGCTATGGCCATTCCAACGGCAGGATAGAAGACAAGGCCACGTTCATCGGCAACCTTGTAAGCGGCCAGTCAGATTTCGTGACCATGGACCTCTCTGCACAAACCATCGCTATCACCGGGCAAACGGCCATTGTTCGCCATGCGCTTTCCGGGCAAACGAAAGACGGCGGCAAGGAAGGCATGATAAATCTCCACGTAATGCTCGTATTCGGCAAAGAAGCCGGGCAGTGGAAGCTGGTGGCCAGGCAGGCGGTGAAGATTCCCCCGGCCCAATAAACATAAGATCTTACCACGAAAAGAAAAGAGATGCGGTGCAGCATCTCTTTTTTTATGATTATATGAAAAGAGGCTCAGCTAATGCACCTGCTGCTATTGGCTCCGTTATTTGTTTTGCATGGTATTTTACCACCAGGCCGGCTATAACGACAGACGGAGGATGGACGGAGGATAGACGGAGGATAGTCGGAGGATAGATGAAAAAGGGGGTAGTTTAAAATAGTACAAGGGCTGACCAGAAAATATTGGTCAGCCCCTGGAAAACTTATCGTCTTATGGTTGCTTCACAAACCGCTTTGTGTGTTTTAGTACCCCGGGTTCTGGATCAGGTTCGGGTTCTTCATTACCTCTGCAACGGGGAAGGGGAAGAAATAGTTTTGCTCAAAGAAGTAGTGGACGGGATTTTTGTTCAACGGTACTTCTTCGTAGGTGAACTTGCCGTCTGGCTGTTTGGTGATCCTGATGCGCGTCATGGTGGCGTTCAGCTCGGCCATGGCGGTTTTCCAGCGGCGGACGTCCCAGAAGCGGGAATCTTCGAAGCTAAGCTCCACGGCTCTTTCGTTCCGCAGCAGCGCACGGGCATCTTCCTGTGAAATACCCGGGGGTATGCCGTAGCGGTCGTCCCCGCCGGGTTTGATGCCGGCCCTTTTACGGATTGCAATGATGTGGGCGATGCCTTCTTCCACGCGGTTCAATTCAATGAGGCATTCGGCGGCCATCAGGAGGATATCCCCGTAACGGATCAGCGGCATCACGCGGTCCGGGTTGGTACCGTTGGAACCGGTGGCGGATTCATGGCAGAATTTCCTGCAGAACATGCCGGTGTACACGAGGCTCACGTCGAAGCCGTCTGTGGGTGCGCCTACATGCGTCCATACAGGTGTCCTGGTGCTGCTGCCTGTTGTTCGCCAGAGGGAACCGTTGTAAAGATAGGTGTAGCCGAAACGCGGGTCGCGGCCCTCAAACGGTTTCGCCGGGTCGTATTCCGAAAGCGGCGCTTCGGCGATCGGTTTGCCGGTGATGGTGCCGAATCTTTTGGAGTGGTGGTAGGTAGGCGAGGAGTTCACGTTGCCGTCCCTGGAACCGGGCAGGTAATTCTGCTCGATCTGGCGGTTGGCGGCGAACATAGCGGGGAAAATGTATTCGCTGTTGAAGCGGGTGATGAACAGCTTGTAGAAGCCGTCGCCGGGCCTTGCCGTGTTGGAGTTGTCTTCCACCAGCGAATACCAGCCGGAGCTGATCACGTCGTTGCAGGCGTCGAGCGCGCGCTGCCAGCGGGCGGGATCGTAGTTGCCGTAGCTGACGGCCTTTTCAACGGCGGGATTCAGTTTTACCGTGTTGTATTGCGGCTTGCTGTTGATCAGCGGGCTGGCCGCATAGAGCAGGATGCGTGCTTTCAGCGCCATGCACATGCCCTTGTTGGCCCTCCCGTAGTCCTGGGCCTCCTGGTCAGGCGTAGCCACCAGCATGTCCTCCGCTTCGTCCAGCTCGGATACGAGGTAATTCACACAATCTTCATAGCTGGCGCGGGGCTGGGTAATGTTGTCTGTATTCGAATAAATGCTGTCTTTGATAAGCGGCAGGCCGCCGAAATACTGCAGCATCTGCCAGTAGTACCATGCCCGGAGGAAACGTACCTCACCTTTCAGTTGGGTCTTCATTCCCTCAGCCATCGGCGTTTTGCCGATATTCTTCAGGAATGTGTTCACCCTGCGGATGTTCTTCCAGCCGCCGTCGTATACGTTGATATACGGGCCGGTGGAGTTGGCGGAAGTGGTGCTGAGGGCTATCACCACGTACGGCTGCGTGCCGCCGAAAAGGCGGGAGGTGGCTTCGTCGGCGCATTCGGCAAGACTGCCCCCGTTGCCCCATCTTTTCTGGAAGTTGTAAAGGCCCACGTCGCTGTAGATGGCGGTTACGAAGTTGAGCGTGCGCACACTGTCTGAAAATACCACCTGCTCGTTCAGGGTGGTGGTCTCTGTTTTCTCCAGCAGGTCCTTGGGCTTGCAGGCGGTATAAACGCCGGCGGCCACAAGGCCGGAAAGGATATATTTCTGAATTTTTTTCATGTTCGCGGTTGTTAGAAGTTAACGTTTAAACCCACGTTGTATATTTTCTGGTTCGGATACACACCGCCTTCCGTATTGGAGGTCACTTCCGGATCCAGGTCGTACAGGTTCGGGCCGAGCATCCAGGTTACGAGGTTGGAGCCGTTCGCGTATAGCCGTACCTGTTGCAGCCGCATTTTTCTTACCCATTCGCGGGGCAGGGTATAACCGATCTCCGCGTTGCGCAGCTTGATGTAATCGCCTTTTACGGTCCAGAAATCGGATTTGTTGGAAAGGGCGTTGCTGATATTATCCAGGGTGGAAAGCCTTGGGAAAGCGGCGTCCGTATTGGCCGGCGTCCAGGCGTCCAGGTGTATCTGGCGCAGGTTGCCGAAGAACGGGGTCACTGCTTCCGCGAATGCGCCGATCCTGAAATTGGTGGCGGACTGGAAGGTGATGCTGAAATTGAAGCCTTTCCAGTCGCCCGCCAGGGTCAGCGCGTAGTTGTTGGTGGGCGTGTTGGCAAAGTCGTAGTACTTCTGGTCGTAAGAGTCGATCTTGTTGTCGCCGTTCAGGTCTTTGTATTTGATGTCTCCGGGCCTGGGGCGCGCGCCTACAGGCAGTGGGCTTTTGTCGATATCTTCTTCGCTCTGGTAGAAGCCAACGAACTCGTATCCTTTTTCACGGTCGGCCTGTCCGCCGGTTTGTTTCATCCAGGGATAGGGCGGCGTGCCTTCGTCCATATACTCGATCATGTTCTTTGCGCGGGCCATGTTCGCATTGATGCGGTAGTTGAAGCTGCCGATGCGGTTCTTGTAATCGACGTTGAGCTCATAACCTGTGTTCTTTATCCTGCCGAGGTTGGAAGGGGGCAGGCCGATGCCGATCACGCTGGAAAGGCTGCCGCGCTCCATCATGATGTCTGTACGGCGTTTGTGGAAATATTCGGCGGTAAAGGACAGCTTGTTCCTGAAGAAGTTCATGTCTGTACCGATGTTCCATTGCGTTTCTTTTTCCCAGCTGATGTCGTCGTTGCCGAGCGTGCCTTCGAAGATGCCGGTGAAGGCTTTCGGGTTTACGCCGAAGTTGTAGCCCGCGCCGGTGTTGTACACGTGCTCGTAGAGGTACTGGTAGGTATTGTTCAGGTTGTCTGACCCCGTCATCCCGATGGAGCCGCGGATCTTCAGCAGGTCCATGAACCGCACGTTATCCCTGAAGAACGGCTCTTCGGCTATGTTCCAGCCGCCGGACACAGCGGGGAAAAACCCGTAGCGCTCGCTGGATTTAAAACGGTCCGTACCATTGTAGGCGCCGCTCAGCTCCACCAGGTACTTAGTTTTGTAGTCGTAGCCCAGGCGGAAGGTATAGCCTTTGAATTTTTCAGGGATATCAGCCCCGTCGCTGGAGTTGAATTGGTTCATCAGCACCAGCGCATATACGTGGTGGCGTTTGTTGAACACGGTATCGTAGTTCAGGCTCAGCTGGAGATTGAGGCGTTTTTTGGTAGTGCTTTCCCCTGCGGTGAGGGTATACTTTTCATCGCGGTAGTTGTTGGCCAGCAGCGGCGTATATTCTCCCGTCTTCGAATTGTAGATGTAAGAAAGGATGTTGGTGCGGCCGAGGCTTCTTACGAAATCCTGGTTGCTGGAGTAAGACAGCAGGCCGCTGAGCTTCAGCCCGCGGGTAATGAAGTGCAGCTTCTGCGATGCGCGCAGGTTCAGCTGGATGTCGCTTTCGTAGTTGCGGCGGTAGCCGCCTTTTTCGAGACGGGCTACGATGTTGTTGCCCGCGCCGCCGCCGGTAACGATCGTTTCAGGGGCCGCGCCGTAAGTACCGTCCGGGTTGCGGATGGGATATGCGAAAGGAGGCAGTGCCTTGTAGTCGAATATTTCGAACCAGATCTTGTTCCTGTTCGCACGGCCGCGGGTGTTGGGCTGGTTCTGCTCGGTAAAGTAACCGGAGAGGTCCATGCTCAGGTCCAGCGTGGGCGTTATCTGGAAGTCCAGGTTGGAGCGGTAGTTGTAGCGCTTGAGGTAGAAGTTCGGGTTCACGTCCGAATCGGGGTCCTGGAAGTTGTTCAGGATGCCATTCTGCCAGAGGTGGCCGATGGAAATGAAGTATTTCATTTTATCGGTGCCGCCGTTGATGCTGAGGTTGTTCTTGGTCTGTATGGCGGACTTGCGGATCAGCACGTCCCACCAGTCGATATCCGGGTGGCCGTATGGGTCGGAGTGGTTCTTCCATGCTTCGAGGTCTTCGTTGGTGAATTCCAGGGGAAGGCCGTCGCTTGCGAGCGCATCGTTGCGCAGGCGCGCCATGTCGTAAGCGCTCAGGAAGTGCGGGCGGACGCTGTTCTGCTGCCAGCCGGTGTTGGAGGTAAGCCTTACGGAAGCTTTGCCGCTTGCGCCGCGGATGGTGGTCACCACGATCACGCCGTTCGCGCCTTTGATGCCGTAAACGGAAGCGGATGCTGCATCTTTCAGGATGGTAACGGATGCTACCTGCTCGGGATCGATATCGGAAAAGTTGCCGGTAAATTCCACGTCGTCTACAATGATCAGGGGCGAAACGTCCCTGTTGGCGGCGAAGGTGGTGATGCCGCGGATCATGAATACGGCACCGTCTTCACCGGGCTGCCCGGAACGCTGCATGGAGAAGAACCCCGGCAGCTTGCCCACCAGCGCGTTCTGCAGGCTGGCGGTAGGCACGCGGCGGATCTCGTCGCCGGTAACGGAGCTGGAGGCGATGGTCTTGCTGAGCTTGGTGGTCTGGCCATATCCTACGATCTGCACTTCTTCCAAACCTTTCACGTCCTGCTCGATGGTTATGGCGATATTGTTCTTACCGGCAATGCTCACCTCTTTTTGAAGGTAGCCTACCAGTTTCACTACCAGCACCTGCTGCGCTCCGCGCACTACCAGCTGGAACTGGCCGTTTTCGTTGGTGCTGGTGCCGTTGTTGGTCACATCCTTTTCATACAGGATGGCTCCTGGAACGGGGCCGTTGGCGTCCCTCACGGTGCCCGTAACGGTTCTCCTGCCTGCCTGGGCAAATACATGGGCCAGGGAGCAAAGGAGCAGTAAAGTGATTATAATTCTTTTCATAACGTTTGCCTTTTGAGTGTTTACCAACCCGGATTCTGAATGAGGTTCCGGTTCCTGTACAGTTCGTTTTGCTGGATGGGGTAGAAGTACATTTTCGGCGCCTCGAACCGTATCTGGCCTGCCGGCACTTTCGAATAGGTGAAAGTATTGTCAGGGTTCTTCACGATGCGGTTGCCGCTGAGTGTTTTGTTCAGCACGGTTTCGGCTGTTTTCCAGCGGCGCAGGTCCCAGTAGCGGTGTTCTTCAAAACAAAGCTCCACGCGGCGCTCGTGGCGGATCAGCTCGCGCAGGGCTTCTTTGGTTATGCCCATGGCAATGGGAGTGGTGAACCCGCCGCGGCTTCTTACCTGGTTCAGCTTGTCGATGGCGTCCTGTGTGGGGCCGTCTGCTTCGTTGGTGGCTTCTGCATAGCTCAGCAGCACATCCGAGTAGCGGAACAGGGGGAAGTTATGCGCCTGTGTGGCAAGGGCCGTGGAAGTGGCGGCGTTGTACATGAATTTCTTCAGGTAATAGCCGGTCTTGGTCTTTACGATGCTGGTGCCGGTAGGATTGTCCAGCCCGCCTTCCCACAGCTCGGTGTTGCGGTTCATGTACTTCAGGCCGTTGTAGAAGAACACCGTGCCGAAACGGTTGTCGCGGTTGTTGGCAGGATTGTCGGGGTTAAAGCCGGAACCGGTTTCGGTGATGGCCTTGCCGTTCTTCATCAGGAAGGCTTCCGCAAGGTCTTCGGTGGGGCTGGTATAACCTTTGAACCCGAATTTGGTATGGCCAACGGGGCCGTTATTCTGCTCCACGTCGTTGGTATTGGCGCGCAGGTAAGAGAAAATGATCTCTTTGTGTTTGCGGGTAACGAAGATGTTCAGGTAGTTGGCGGAAGATTCCAGGCCGTATACGCCCAGCTGTATCAGGTCGTTCGCCGCATCGGCGGCTTTTTTCCAGCGGGCCTGAACGGCGGCGGGAGAAACGTCCGTGTATCCCGCCACGGCTTTCTGCGCAGCGGTGGCGCCAACGTTGCCTTCGTTGAAGAGCGGGCTGGCCGCGTACAGCAATATCCTCGCTTTGAGCGCCAGCACCACGCCTTCGCTGATGCGGCCGTATTCTGAGTCTGGCAGCGGTTCTTTGCGCACAAGGCCCCTGATGGCATCCAGCTCGGCCACCATGTAGTTCACGCATGTTTCGTAGGAAGCGCGGGGATAGGAAAGATCATCCTGGAGGGTGGGGATCTTATCGCCCATCAGCGGAACGCCGCCGTAACGTTTCACGAGCTCAAAATAGAACAGTATGCGGAGGAAGCGCGCTTCGGCTTTCCAGAAGTTCCTGGTCTCCTCCGTTTTCGGCACCCTGTCTATCTTCCCCAGGAATACATTGCATTTGCGGATGCCGGTGTAGTTCTTCACCCAGGCGTCTTCAGGATTGATGAAAGGGCTCACCCTGCCGAAGATCAGCTCTTCGATGTCGCTGCCGTTCATGGAAGGCACGGCATCGTCTGTGGCAACGTCCAGCATGGAGTTGTTGATGCGGTTCCAGCCATTGGGCATATTGGCGTATATGTCCGTGAGGAATTGTTCTGCATAGGCGCCGTTCTTGTCCACCGGGTCGAAGATGTAACTCTCGTCCAGGTTCTCCAGGGGCCCCTGTTCTCCCTTCTTCATGCAAGCGCCCAGCATGAGCATTGCAAAAACAGGGATGGATATAATTAATTTCTTCATGGGAAAATGCATTAGAATTTAATGTTGATGCCTGCGTACAGCGCTTTTAAAATGGGGTAGGAACCGTTCAGGTTTTCGGGATCGGTGTATTTCACTTTCGTGAAGGTGAGGAGGTTGGAGCCGTTCACGAATAACCTGGCGGAAGCGATCTTGATCCTGCGGGTAAGCGCGTAAGGGAGGGTGTAACCAATTTCAACGTTCTTCAGGCGCAGGTAGCTGGTGTTCTGTATCCAGTAATCTGAATTCTGGTTGTTGTTGAAGCTGCCGCCGATGGCCAGCCTGGGATAGGTGGCGGTTGCTGCGGTCTCCGGCGTCCACCGGCTGAGGTGCAGGTCGTAGATGGTGTTCCTGCCTTCGTCGCCGAACTCGGTGATGCGGATGGTGCTGTAGCGGTTCGCAGCGCCCTGGAACAATACGGCTACATCAAAGCCGTGGCAGGAAAGGCCGATGTTCAGGCCGTAATACACATCCGGTTTCTCGGGCGTGATAAGGGTTTCGTCGAATGCGTTGATCACGCCGTCGCCGTTGAGGTCTTTATACCTGATGTCGCCGGCCCTCGGGTTGGCGCCGGGGATCTGCGGGGCTTTCTGCGCTTCTTCGTCTGTGCTGAAAAGGCCGTCTGACAGGTAACCGTAGCTCATGCCGGTATAACGGCCGGTGCGCATCAGCCAGGGGTAGGGCTTGACAGGCTCGTCCAGGTATTCCGATCTTCCTTTGCCGATGGCCAGGTTGCCGTTCACCCAGTACTGCAGCTTGTTGTTTACATTGTTCTGGTAATTGACGCTGAACTCCATGCCGGTATAGCGTGTTACGCCGATGTTCTCCTGCGGGTAAGCGATGCCGAGCAGGGCGGTGTTGCTGCCGCGCAGCATCAGCACGTCGTAGAACTTGTTATTATAATAATCCGCGGAAAAGGTCAGCTTGTTGTCCAGGATGCCGAGATCCAGGCCGACATTGGCCTTTTTCGCTTTTTCCCAGGTCACGAACGGGTTGTTCAGCGTGCCTTCCCTTACGCCGCTAAGCCCGGAGTGGGTGGTGCCGAAGCTGTAGCCGGAGCCGGTCACATAATACTGGTTGTAGATGTAATATGATTCGCCGGAGCCGAAGGTGCGGTTGCTGTTGAAGGAGTTGCCCACTTTGCCGTAAGAGGCGCGGAGCTTCAGCATGCCTACCCAGGAAACGGGCTGCATAAAATTTTCCCTGGCAATGTTCCAGCCGAGACCGAAAGCGGGGAACCAGTCGTAGCGCTGGTCCAGATGATAGCGGTTCGTGCCGTTGTAACCCACGGCGAATTCGGCCATATACTTTTCGCCGAAGT